>CAYVAP010000086.1:0-10999 GCA_964449365.1 uncultured Bacteroidia bacterium | reverse complement strand
ATCAGGTCGGCAGGGATGGCCGCCATATTGACCGGGACCAACGGCTTGCGCTTGCGGGGCGAATTGAAGAGGATCGCGTTGGCGATCACCTCCTTGCCCGTGCCGCTTTCGCCTGTGATCATCACCAAGATGTTGTTGCGCTCCACCTTCTGGATCATGCGCAGCACCTTGAGGATATTCTGGCTCTCGCCCACCACCGAGCTGTACTTGTTGCGGTCGATAATCTGGCTGCGCAATTCCTCCACTTCCTTACGCAGGCTGGCGCTGGTGCTGAGGTTTTTTACCACCTTTTTCAGTTGCATCACGGCATTGCCATCGTCTTTGATGATGTACTGATCGGCTCCCTGGTTGTAGGCTTCTACTACCACCTCCACCTTTTCCTGGCCCGATAGGATCACCGTCGCGATGTCGGGATCGTATTGCTTGACTTTTTGCAGCACCTCCAGACCGTTGCAGTCGGGCAGGCCATAGTCGATGCTCACGATATCGGGGCACTGATGAAGCTGCGCCAAAAACGCCTCCCCCGAGCGAAAGACCTGAACCTCATAGGCTTGGTTCTCTTCTTCAAGCGCTCTTTGCAATACCTTGCCAAAGACCAAGTCGTCTTCGACGATACATATTTTGGTAAGAAATGTCCGTTGCATGCAAGGAAATATTTTCAGGAAAAGTAGCAGCCTCCCTTTCTGAAAGAAAATCTTATGCCAGACATTTATTACAAGTTACAAAAAGATCTGGTGTAAAAGATGAGCGGCTTTGGGCTTGTTTTGTTGGCAGAAGAGTGAAAATTTTATTCTCTGTAATTAACTCTTTATCGATATGCAAAGCACGAAAGCTTTTATAGACATTGCCCCCTTGCGTCAAATAACCGGGGATGACTCCGCCTTTTTGATCGAGGTGCTGGAACTGATCCGGCATCAGTCTCCCATCATGGTGCAACAAATGCAAGACTCGCTCAAGCAAGACGACCTCAATGGCCTCGGCGCCACGGCCCACAAGCTCAAGTCTACCCTACACGTGCTAGGCAACAACGATTGGCTCACCCTGCTCAAGGAGCTAGAGTATTGGGCCAAAGAAGAAGGCGACAAGTCCACCTCAGCCTCCTTGCTCGAAGACTTTCAAAACGTATGTGGTCAAATGCTGGATCGCATCGACGACGAACTCTCGCGACTGCGCGCAGAGGATACCTGATCGGCTTGGCGATGTACGTAGATTTTTTGATCTGTTGCGCATGCATGAAAACGCCAGGAATAATTTCTGTATCTTGACCAAGCAAACGCTTTTGATCAGAAAGGGCTGATTCATAGGGAACAAGCTGCTGCAGACTGGATGACTTAGGGCCCGATTTTATGCGTATTTTTGGATGTTTGGTAATTTTTTATTGTTTAAGCAACATCCTTTCGGCGCAAGTTGAACGTATATATGATGAAGAAGGCAATCTGCGCACGGTAAAACCCATCAACGCTGCGGGCTTGTACGATGGCCTGGCCGTCAGTTACTATCCCAACGGGGTGATCGAGCAAGAGCTGCCCTACGAAGACGGTGCAATTCACGGCGTGGTGCGTGGCTACTATCCTGACGGCGAGCTGAGGCAGGAGCTGAGGTATCACGCAGGTCTGCGGCAAGGGGCAGAGCGCACCTATCATCCCAATAGCAGCCTGGAAATGGAGCGACATTGGGAAGCCGATCGCCTGCACGGACGCATGAGCATACGAGACACTTTGCACCGCCTGCGCATGATAGTCTGGATGGAAGCAGATTCGGTGGTCTTCGCGCAGCGTTTCGCTGCCGATGGACGTTTAACCCATGAGAAGGTTGGTCGCTGGGGGAATTTTCGCCTCGATACCAGCGAGCTACTGAGCATCCGGGTATACGCCGAAGCAGGGCTGCCCCTGCGAGCCGGGCGCTGGCAAGGCTTACAGGTCTTGGTGCCGGGTGTACCGACCCACCTGATGAGGCTCAACTGTGAGGGCTGTCAGGACTTCGAAACGGGACAAAGCCTGCCCTACCCATTGCAGGTGATGCCTGCCGATGATCGAAGCTCCCTGACCTTTTACCTTAGGGTCAGCCTGCGCCCTGGCGCAGCTCCGGTCATGATGCGAAGCATCAGCCTACCGATTGCGTCCCCCTAGGGCTTCGCATTCGAAATTCGTAATCAGGAATTCGTAATTGAAAGTGCTTCTGGGCAATATTCTATGCGAATTTCAAATGGTTAATTACTTCATTTCGAAGGCACTAGGGCTTCGCATTCGAAATTCGTAATCAGGAATTCGTAATTGAAAGTGCTTCTGGTCAATATTCTATGCGAATTTCGAATGGTTAATTACTTAATTCTGAAGGCAATAGCTTGATTTCCCCCGACGCGGAGGCTCCCCCGCCACCTACGTCTGATAGATAGGTATTATCTGGCAACCACAACGATTCGATATGGCAATCCCCGTGCTCGAACAGCTCTTTGTTCAGTTGCGCAAAGCACGCAATCCCGACGTGATCAGCGACATCCAGGATCAGATCTGGGCGCAATGGCTCGACAGTGGCGACGTACACCTCGACGAACAGATGAAACTCGGCCTCGAAGCCATGGAGGTGGAAGATTACACCCTGGCCATCGAGCTCTTTACCACCGTGCTACAACAGCGACCGACCTTTTTCGAAGCCTGGAACAAACGCGCCACGGCATACTTTTTACGTGGCAGCTACAAACAGTCCATCGAAGACATCCAGCAGACCTTGCACCTGGAACCGCGCCATTTTGGCGCACTCTCGGGCCTCTCCGTCATCTACATGACCCTCGGAGACCTCGGGCGCGCCCTGCAAACCTCCGAGCGCCTGCTTGCTCTCATCCCCTACGATGACTCGACCCAAGATCAGGTGCTCTTCCTCCGCCATCGGCTATCGATGTTATAACGAACATTTACAATTTTTGCGCCACAAAAGGCCTGCTCCCTACCGGAGTCGGCCTTTTGTACGCTTTTTTTGCTATGCCACCGGTGATGCTCGCCCTTCACCGTGGCCTCTCGGCGTCGCTTGGCTTCAGGTAGCAAGCGGATGCCGTCGCCGAAGATATCGATCACATAGGCGTACAGGTAGCAGGGCTGATGGATCATCTTGCCGCGATTTTTATCAAAAACATTGCCGGATTTGTGAATTGTTTATATGTTTGACATATATCTAATTTACGTCGTGTAGACACAGCCATGACTAATCCTTCCCTTAATCAACATTTTGGTTGGGTAATCGTAGGTTTCTTTTTGCTCTGCGGGCCCTTGCACAGTTGTTCCATCCTTGCGCCGGGCGAGGCTACGGGCGAGGTTATCGATACCCTGATCTTGGAGCAGCCTGTTCCGCAGTTTGAGGGCGCGATGGCGTTTTTGTACGGAGGTCGGTTTTACTATCGGCCTGCTGGGCAAAGCAATTTTCGTCAAATCACGGGGTCTACATCAGCAAGCCGAACGGCTCTGAGCTACGATCATCAGCAAATCGCTTACATTTTTCGCAATGATCGGGTAGTCATCATCGACCTGCAAGGGCAGCAGATTGAGATGATCAATCCGGGGAGGATCGTGCGAGATATTGGTTGGCTGCCCGACGGTGGCTTGTATGCGCTCATCGGAAGGCAGCTCAGCGTGTACAATAGCAACCTGAGCTTTCCCACCTACAGCTTTGCGACCCTGGATCCGTTTTCTGCTTCGGTCTCGGTGTATCAGGATGTGGTCTATGTCTCTTACGACAGGATGCAAGATCGCAGCTATCTGCAGATCTCTTACGTCAATCCTGACCTGCAAAGCTTTTCGGTGCAGAGTACGATCCCTGGTCCCATTCGGTGGGTACGATTCGTACCAGGCAGCTCCCGGTTGATGCTGGCTCGCGAAGAGCAAGACGGCAACGGCTCAGATCCCAATGAAATTTTCTGGTGGAATCCTGAGCAGCAACGGCTAGAGCCGACCAATTTCGCGCGTGGCATCAGTAGCCCGATCCCTGGTCCCAATCAGTCCGTTTTTTTCAGCGCCTCAGACCGGGCGCTCAACGGTGCACAGTTTGACTACACCAATCTCTTCTGGGAGCGCCCCTCTGATCAGCAGCAGCCTGAGCTTCTCACCTATTTTGACAACATAAATAGCTATGTCTCTATCGATTGGAAGCCTTGAGCGGCGCGTCGGTACTGTACTTCTATGTCTGCTGCTGAGTTGGCTTTCGGGCCAGGCACAGTATGAGCAAAGCTACACCCCGATTCGTCTTTCTGGGCAGATCCCCAAAGCTGTGCGCACCGAAGTGGCTGAGCGCACCGATGCCGAGCTCGCCCTTGACGCTGGCGGCTTGGGGCGCAGCAAAGGCAAAGAATACTACGCCCTCTCCAACTATGCCCTGAGCGAAGCGCTGCGCAGCGGCGAGGTATACTTCAACGATGAAGTCTCTACCTACCTCTCGACCATCGTCGACACCCTGCTGCGCGACGAGCCAGAGCTACGTGCCAAGATCAACGTCTATGCCACTCGCATCGGCATCCCCAACGCCAACTGCTGGCGAGACGGCACCATTTTTTTCAACCTGCCGCTGCTCACCTATCTCGAATCCGAAGCCCAGGTCGCCTTCATCCTGGCGCACGAAATCGCTCACTACCGCAAGCAACACGTGCTCAACCAGTACCGCAAGGTGCAGGAGGTAAAGGGAGGGGCCTTTCGTCGTCAGCAAGACGCGGAGGCCATCCTCGAAGTTTTGCGCTTCTCGCGAGCGCAGGAGAGCGAAGCCGACCTGCTGGGCTTTGACCTGATCCTACGCTCGCCCTATGACCCCGCTCAGGGCCTAGGTGCGCTGAGGACCATGCAGGACATCGACGAGCCATCAGTCGGAGAGATCCTCGACCTACCCGAGCTATTCGATTTGCCCGATTTTGCCCCGCTCGATAGTTGCGCTTGTGATTCTGTCCAAATCAAAGGCAAAGTCTTTGAGCAAATAAATTACAAGCTCTCGATCTCTGGGGAGTTCGAAAGTGGGGAAGTAGATCCAGATCCAGACGAAGAGGCGTACGATGAGGAAGAGCTAGCTACCCACCCTGACCTGGAAACCCGCATCGAGGCGCTCGTACAAAAACTGGCCGAGATCGGATCGATCAATGCTCGGCCGAGCTTTTTGCTGGGCGAAGAGCGTTTTCGCAAGATTCAGAACATGGCCTACTTCGAGCACATCGAGAAGAGGTTTCAGCAGGCCGACTACATGCACTCCCTCTATGGGTCGCTGCGAATGCTGGGCTATTTTCCTGATAACCAATACCTCCACGAAATGGCCGCCAAGAATCTCTACTGGCTGGCCTTTTACGACGACCGTGATCAGCGCCTAGAGGTGTTCATGCAAGATCGGTTTTACAAAAACCTCTCCTACGGCAGCTTTGCCTGCGGGCTGCGCCGCCTCTTCAAGGCAGATTTTCGGCAGTTGGTCGAAACCTTCATCGCAGACCGAGCCGCGCGCTATCCCGAGTCCGGGCCGCTGATGATGCTCCAGGGCCAGATCGCCGAGTTGCAGCAGCAGCCTCAGCAGGCCCGGCAGGCTTATCAAAGCTACCTCGAGGCCTTTCCCGAGGGCAAGTATCAGCCCTTTGCATCCTACCGACTCCAACAGCTCAACCCATGAATCGAATGATTCCTGTGTGGCTCATCGGGCTGCTCGCCTCTCTGCTGACAGGCTGTACCAATGGCGCCTTGCTGGTCGAGCGCAGCCGAGAGGGCTACACCACCCCTCCGGTAAAGGTCGTCTCGATCAAGCCCGAATACTACTGGCTCACTCGCAAAAAGAAAGAAGAGGTAGTGCTGCGCTCTGAAAAGCGACGGGAAACCTTTGAGCAGCGCCTGGAAAAAAGCGCGCAGCGCGCAGGGATAGACCTCGACATCTATACCCCGAGCAACCTCTCCGCCACCGACTTTGGCTACTTCAACGATTTGCTGCCCCTGCGGCGCTACATCCTCCGGGTCAATCGCTTACAGGAGACGGAGGTCCGGAAAGATCGCCGGGGGGGCGGGCTGAATGCGCGCACCAAAATCTTTGCCACCGATCCCGAGATTCCACCTAATTACAGTTGGCTGGCTACCAAGTACGGTACCCCCTACTTTGCCATCCAGGGCGTGATCACCACTACGGTCAAGCGCACCAACATGCTGTCTTGGATCTACCTGATGCCCCCCCTGGCGGCCCTCTACTTCGTGCCCAAGCACGAGAGTCTTTACTATCAGGTAGTGGTCGATGTGGTCAGCAGCCGCGTGGTGTACCGGGAGGTGCGTACGGTCAATCGGCCCCTCAACGGGTCCAACCTGGATGTGATGCTTTACGATAGCTTCCGCATTTTCCAAAATCGCTAACCCGCTCACCTTCAACCTCTCCCCATGCTAAGCTGTCTCTTTCGTGTTTTGCTCCTCGCCATCGTGCTGCTGAGTAGCACCCCGCTGTGGGCGCAAGTGAGTGGTGCCAATGGCCGTCGGCTGCTGCTCAAAACCGACCTGTACCACTGGTTGCCAATCTTTGCCACTGGCCCCCAGGTCGAAGCCGAGTTTGCCCTCCTGCGCAGGCTCTCTGTGGCCCTATCGTACCAGCGACAACGGCCCACAGACTTTGGCCAGGATCTGATTACCACCTCAGGTGGACTGGATGACGGCCAAGGCAGCTACCTCCAACAAAGCTTGGGCTTCACCCTACGCTACTATCGCAATCCCGCCTTTCCAGCGCCGCGCGGCCAGTACTTGTTCATTGGCTGGGAAAGAGGCCGGGTCGACTTTCTCAATGAAGACATCGACGATGTCCCACAGCCCATTGGGCCCCCTGCGCAGCGCATCTACCGCCTGGATGTGCAAGCGCCCTACCGCGAGATTCGCTTCGGCTGGGGGCAGCAGTTGGTGTATTTTTCGCGCATGGTCGTCGACATGAATGTTTTTATTACCCGCACGGCGGTCCCGCTAGGCGATTTTCTCGAATACAGCGAGAAATTGAGCTACGTAGCAGGCCCGACTTTACTCCCGCTGGGCGAGCGTGGCCTGGGCGAGGGAAAAGGCTACTGGTGCCTCGGCGTCAAGCTGGCCATCGGGCTTTTGTTGATCTGAGAAGACAACCTTCCTGGGGAGATCGGGGTTAGAAAAATGGTTCTCCCCTTGATTGACTCAATGATGCAAAAGATCAGCTTGTGGGGCCTGCTACTGGCCCTGATTCTCTGGAGTGGCTGCAACCGCGACGGCTTGCAACCCGGCCCTGACCTGGACGACAATCAGGTATACCTCAATTATGACGGCGACAAGGCCGATGCACCGCAATTGCCAGGGGGTGGCTTCTATGAAGCCGCCGCTCGCTTTCCGGCTAGCGTGATGGGCGACTATCAAGACAACCGCCTGGTGGGGGTGGCTTATTTCATCGAAGAAGAGCCCCGCAGCGCTAGTGTGCGCGTGTATCGCGGTGGCGATGACGAAGGGCCCGGCGAGTTGATCTACGAGGCCGATATCACCGACGAGCTCAAGCGTCGCCGTTGGCGCACTCACGAGCTCAACCCCGCCCTCTCGCTGGCAGCAGAACCACTGTGGATTGCCATCCGCTTTTCGCACGAGAGTGATCAGCGCACCCTCGGCTGCGATCCTGGCCCGGCGGCTAGCAACGGCGATTGGCTCTACGATTCGTATGACAACGGCTGGATTCCCCTCAGCCAGCGCAGCAACGGGCAAATCGACATCAACTGGAACCTGCGAGGCGTGGTACAGCCATAGCCATCCTCTCAACTCGCTTCTCGGGTTTGAGTCGGTGTCTCGTCAACTTGCTGGCCATAAACCCGGGTCAAGTGCGCCGGATCAGCATAGCCGACGTTGAAGGCGACTTCGCTGACGTTGAGATCGGTTTGTAGCAGCATGCGACGCGCCTCTTGCATGCGCATTTGGCGCAGGTAGTTGCCTGGCGGCAATCCCGTCAGGGCCTTGACCTTGCGGTGCAGTTGCGTACGACTGAGCTGCATGGCACGGGCGAGTTGCTTCGTATCAAACCCCTCGTCGCCCAGGCGCTCGCTGACTACCTGCTCCAGCTCCGCCAAAAAGCGACTGCGGGGATCTGCTTCCTGCCCCGGAGCCGTCTGCGACCGCTCCGCAGCATGAGCCTCCGTTTGAAACCGCGCCTGCCACTGTCGGCGGCTCTCCAGCAATCGCGCCAGACGTATGCGCAACTCTTCTCGCTGAAAGGGCTTGGCCAGATAGCCGTCGGCTCCTTGCCGAAAGCTTTGCATACGACTCTCATCCTCCGCCCGAGCGGTCAGAATCAGCACTGGGATATGGTCGCTGCGCGGATCGCTGCGTAGGGCCTGTATCAAACCAATCCCGTCGAGCTCGGGCATCATCATGTCGGAAACAATGAGATCTGGCATCTGGGCCTGCGCGATAGTGAGTCCCTCTTGCCCATCTGCGGCCTCCAGCACCTCGTATTGGTCCATCAGGCAACTGCGCAGATAATAGCGTAGGTCGGCGTTGTCTTCCACCACCAAGATCTGTGGCCGATTGCTGGCCAAAGGAGACGCTTCAGCAGACATCAGGCCGTTGGGTAAAGACTTGGCAAGCGCGGGCTGCGGATCGATCAGCGCTTCTTTCTGCAAAGGGGCCTCCTGCCGAATGGGCAGGCGTAGCCGAAACCGAGTGCCTTTACCCACCTGACTCTCCACGGAGACATGCCCGCCCATCAATTCGGAGAGCCGCTTGACCAAGGCCAAACCGATCCCGGTGCCCTCAGAGGGGCGCGGCGCCTCTTGTCCCGCGTGAACAATGCGATCGAATAGGTAGGGAAGCTGCTCTCTGGGAATGCCCACCCCGGTGTCGGCCACGGTCAATTCCAACTGCGCATCCTCTGCGCGGCGCAGTAGCACGGAGATTTTGCCTCCCTCGGGGGTGTATTTGATGGCGTTGCTGATGAGATTGGTGAGCACCTGCTGCAATCGTTGTGGGTCGTGATCCATCACCAGCACATTTTCATCGCTGTAAAATTGCAAGCGCAGCCCCTGGTCATCGGCCAAGGTGTGAAAGGCTTCTGCGGTGTAGCGCAGCAACGGTACCACATCGCCTTGTTGCAGGTTGAGGGGCACCTGATTGACATTGAGTTTGGCGAGGTCCAGAATTTGATTCACCAACTGATGGAGGGCTTCGGCATTGCGCTGGATCAGGCTCAGGCGCTCTTCGCGGCGCACCTTGGTGTTGCGGCGCAGCTCATCGCTCAGCCCCGAGATGATGGTCAGCGGGGTACGAAACTCGTGGGTGAGTTCGGTAAAGAGCCGCGATTTAGCGTCGTCGAGGGCGGCGAGCTTTTCGGCTTGGTTTTTTTCGGCTTGCAGGCGCGCTTCGGTGAGCTGCTTCTCCTGGTTGATCTGGCGGAAATGAGCCGCGAGGGTGAGGGCAAAAAACACCTGCTGTACCGCCACGGCCAGAGCGATGCCATCAAAAGGCAAGGTGAAAGGAATGGCCCGGCTGGTAGAGAGCAGCCGCAGGAGCGTCATCACGATCAGCAACGAATTGGTGAGCAGGTAGCGCCGAGTGATGGTCGGCAGATGCCGATAGCTACCAATGGCGGCCCAGAAGGTCAGCAGCGCGATCAGCGCCCAGTTGATACGCATTGCCTGGGCCAACGGAGGGTGGTACCGGGCGTGGATGTCTGGCGCGGCTAGCTCGATCCCCATGCGCAGCAGGATGAAGATCAGGTTGAAAATCAGCAGGGCATCGATAGCGCGCGTGCGGCGGGGAGAAAAACGCGGTAGCCGTAAAAAGTGCCGAGTGAAGCGCACAAAGGTGAAAAACACCAGCCAGCCTACGCTCATGGTAAAGCCCGTGTAGTTCCAGCGGGGAGAATGGGGCCAAAAAGCGCCCAGGGTGTAGTCTTTGAGGTTGAGCAAAAAAAGAGTGAGGGCCAAGCCAAAGATGCCAAAGTAGAGGTACTCACGGCGTCGAATACTCTGAAAGAACACCAAATGCAGCAGGGCAATGGCGGTGATCAATCCCAGGATGAGGCTATCCAGCGAACGGTTGGGGCGGTCGTAGTTGAGGTAGTGGGCCGTGGTCATGAGCTTGGCGTGGGCCCATTCCAGCCGCTCGTGTACCTTCACCTGTCCGGGACGAATGCGAAAATACACGGTGAGCTGACTGTCGGCAGGCAGGTCGAGCGGCAAAAAGGCGATGGCCCCGTAGATCAGGCCCAAGGGGCGCTGCTTGGCTGGCACGAAGTTGCCGCTGTGCAGGCTATCCCAGCCATTGGCTCGCGGGAAAAAGACCGTGGTCTCGTAGGCGTTCCAGGCGACAAGCCACTGCTCAGTATGGTGGAGCTGCCGCGTATCGAAGACCACGCGTACCCACAGGCGGCGGGGGCGTTTCAGCCCATCGAAAAGCCGCTGCCAGTCATCGGGGCGGTAAAAGGTGGCCTCGGTAGCGAGCCAGGGGTATTGATCATAGGCTTGAGCGTCGGGAATCCACACCTGAGCCATGGCCCGTAGGTCGATGGCCGTGTCGAGATGTGCGCCTTGGGGAGGTAAGGCTAGCGGTTGGGCTCCCGCCAGGGAAAAGATACCCAAGGGACAGAGCCACAGCAAGCGACGAAGCAAATGCATGAGCCAGGGAAAAAAGAAAGATAACGAGGGGAGTTGTGCCCCTTTCATGCATTAAGGTACAAAAACTCAGTTAAAGGCCCGGGGGTTTCTTACTTTAGCGAATAACCAATGTGAGGGGCTAGTGGAATGAGTTCGGAGTTTGGAGTTTAAAGTTTACAGTTCATAGTTTGAAGTTCATAGTTCGAAGTTGGTAGTAAATAAAACTAGCCGCTAGAGCGCCCACGAGTGAGCTAAGGTGAGCGAGCTAATGTGCCGGGCTGGTGAGGCACTCTGTGCCGAAACCCGATACAACTTTTCGGCAGGTTCAATCGTCTTCTTAGCGTTTATACTACGTGGCGTAAGGATTGTAGAGCATACTACTGGACATGAGCCTTTGGTGCGCTCGTTTTTGGACAAGATTGACAA
>CAYVAP010000085.1:7002-11031 GCA_964449365.1 uncultured Bacteroidia bacterium | reverse complement strand
CTTACGCCATGATCAACCAAGGTCTATTAGCCGTGGTCGATCCCGGGCGCGATCCTCAACCTTACCTGGACTGGGCCAAAGCCCACGATGGCAAGATCATAGCCATCATCGAGACTCACCCGCACGCTGACTTTGTCAGCTCGCATCAGGAGTTGGCTGACCTGACCGGAGCCACCATTTATGTCTCCAAATTGGTGGGGGCCGACTATTCGCACCGTGGCTTCGACGAAGGCGACACCATCCCCCTGGGCGATGCCCCCCCCTACCCCCTCAACACCCCCGGCCACTCGCCCGACAGCATTAGCATCGTGCTGCGCGACGCTGCCGGCAATGACTACTCGGTCTTTACCGGTGATACCCTCTTCATCGGCGACGTGGGCCGCCCCGACCTGCGCGAGAACGCCGGCAACCTCCGCGCTCAGCGTGAGGATCTGGCCCGTCAGATGTACCAATCGACCCGCGAAAAGCTGATGAAGCTGGCTCCCGAGGTTTTGGTTTATCCGGCCCATGGCGCGGGTTCGCTTTGTGGCAAAAACCTCAGCAGCGAGACCGTCTCCACCATCGGGCAGCAGCTCAGCGAAAATTACGCCCTGCAACCCATGAGTGAGGACCAATTCGTGGATGCACTGATAGAGGGTCAGCCCTTTATCCCCAAATACTTCCCCTTCAACGTAGACCTCAACAAGCAGGGAGCACCAAATTACGAAGCAAGCGTCAAGGCCGTCAAGCGCCTAGCACCCGAGGCCGAGCGGCAAGAAGGGCTGCTAGTGATCGATACTCGTCCGCAGGAGCAGTTTCGCGCTGGCCACCTGCCCCACGCCATCAATCTGATGAACGGTGCCAAGTTCGAGACTTGGCTGGGGTCGATCGTAAGCCCCGACGAGCGCTACTACCTTATCGCCGAAAATGACGAGGAGCTTGATGAGGTGATCCGTAAGGCGGCCAAGATCGGCTACGAACTCAACATCGAAGGGGCACTGGTGGCTCCGGCTCAACTGCCGAAAAACGAGCCGACCTTCGATCTGGCGCACTTCCGTCAGCACCCTGATGCATACACCGTGGTCGATATTCGCAATGCCACCGAGTTTGCGGCGGGGGCATTTTTTCCTCACGCGATCAACCTGCCGCTCTCGGAGCTGCGCGAGCGTACTGAAGAAATTCCTACCGACAAGCCCGTGGTGGTACACTGCGCGGGTGGCTATCGCTCTGCCGCCGGGGCTAGCATCGTAACCGATGCCTTGGGCGTCCAAGCCAAGGTCTATGACCTGAGCAAAGCAGTCGAGGAATTTGATCCGGCCGTAACGGCCTGAATCAGTGGGGAGATTGGCTGGAGTGAATGCATCGACCACTCATTGGCAGCCAATCTCCTCCTTTCCTACTCACCTAGATGAACGATGAGGGGAAATAAGGGACAAAGGCATAAGACATGCTGGTCGCTTCCCCGTTCGTATTGGCTCACTCAGGGGTCGCATCAAGCGGCTGTGTTTATTCTCACTTTTCACCTCAACCATTCTTTCCGATGGCTAATAACTTACTGGCGAAGCTAAAAGGCTTGCTTTCTGGCGGTTCTTCTTCCGCTGACGCTCAAGGGATACAGCTTTTGGCTCCGCAGCAATTTGCCGAGCAAATCAAGAGGCGCCAACCACCGCAGCTCGTAGATGTGCGTACGCCTGATGAATTTCAGAGTGGTCGCCTGAGCGGGGCCAAGCTGATGAATATGCAAGAGCGCAACTTCGAACAGCAGCTTCAGCAACTCGATCCGCAACAACCAGTGTACCTCTACTGCCGCAGTGGACGCCGCAGTGCCATGGCTGCTCGCCGCCTCCATCAAATGGGCTTCAATCAGGTCTATGACTTGCAGGGAGGTATCGCGCAATGGATGTCGCAAGGACTGCCCGTAGTAAAATGAGGGAGGATTAGAAGGCAATTCATCCACTGATGCATATCCTTCCCCTCTTTCCGCTTTGAGCATAAATTTTCATTCCAATCATTAACTATCTCTGCGATGCAGACTGAAACTCAAAAAGTAAGCTTTACCGACCTGATCAATGGCGATAAGCCTGTCCTAGTTGATTTTTTTGCCACTTGGTGTGGCCCCTGTCAGTCTATGACGCCCATCTTGGCTGAGCTAGCCAAAGAGGTAGGCGACGACGCCACCGTCATCAAAATCGACGTAGACAAAAATCCGCAAGTGGCTAGCCACTACAAAGTGATGGGCGTACCGACCTTCGTGGTCTTCCAAAACGGCGAAATCAAGTGGCGACAATCTGGGATGGTCCCTAAGGGAATCCTCAAAAAAGCGATTTTTAGTGATCAGTGAACAGTGATCAATGAACAGTGATCGGTAGTCAGTGATCAATGGTCGATGATCAATGATCAAAGATCAGTAAGTAGAGATCAATGAACAGTAATCATTAAGCGGTGAGCAGTGCTCAACGTGAAATTTTTTACTGACCATTGAAACCCTGATCATTGAAAACTTGATCATTGAAAACTTAAAACATGAATATTCTCAACGACTGGAAGCTCGTGATTTTTGCCTGCCTGACCCTGGGGTTAGCGCCCTTTTTTCCTGAGCCACATATCTGGGGTAAGTTGAAATGGGTGGTAGGTGGCGCGGTGGGTATGCGACCTCTCGACTGGTTTGATCTGGTCTTTCACGGGCTGCCTTGGTTGTTGCTTTTTCGTCTCATCGTGTTGACTCTCACAAAATTATTATGGAACCGATAATCAACGCAGCGGGCAATCAATCGATGCTCGACCTGCTTTCGCAGCCCTGGCCCTGGTGGCTGGCGGGGAGCGCCATCGCCTTTACCATGGTGGCGTTGCAATATCTGGGTAAAACCTTTGGTATTTCTTCTACCCTACGCACCATGTGTACCATCGGTGGGGCAGGCAAGAAGCTCTCCTTCTTCAACATCGACTGGAAGGCCCAATCGTGGAATCTCGTCTTCGCCGCCGGCACCATCATCGGTGGCTTCATCGCTAGTCAGTTTCTGATGCCTGAGCAAGCCGTACACATCTCCGACGCCACCGTGCAAGATCTCAGCGCCCTTGGCGTCAACGTCGATCAAAGCGAGTTGCTGCCTGCGGATATCTTTAGCTGGGAGAGCTTGCTTTCCCTCAAAGGGCTTGTCATGCTGATAGGCGGCGGCTTTCTGGTGGGCTTTGGCACCCGCTACGCTGGTGGCTGTACCTCCGGCCACGCCATCAGTGGCCTCTCTGACCTGCAACTGCCCTCGCTGATCGCCGTGATTGGCTTCTTCATCGGCGGCCTCACCATGACATATTTGCTATTGCCGAGTATTTTGAGTTTGTAGAACGCTAGACCCATGAACAAAACCTTTCAATATCTCAGTTTTCTCGCGGTCGGGGTGCTTTTTGGCATTGCCCTGACCAAGGGCGAGATCGTATCTTGGTACCGCATCCAGGAGATGTTCCGCTTCCAGTCTTTTCACATGTATGGCGTGATCGGCACGGCGGTGGTGCTGGGTATCATCAGCAACCAGGTGATCAAGCGCAAGGGCGTCAAATCCATTACCGGTCAGCCCATTACGTTCAATCCCAAAGCTATGAGCATTCCGCGCTACTTAATTGGCGGGAGTATCTTCGGGCTGGGCTGGGCCATGGCAGGTGTCTGCCCCGGGCCAATGTACATTCTGGTGGGCAATGGCTTTACCGTCATGCTCGTCGTGATCACCAGCGCGGCACTGGGCACTTTGGCCTATGGCGCAGTGCGCACCAAACTCCCTCATTAACAGGGAACAATGGTCAGTGGTCAGTGATCAGTAAAGACAGGGAGCAATGGTCAGTGGTCAATGGTCAGTGGTCAATGATCAGTAAAGACAGGGAGCAATGATCAGTGGTCAATGGTCAGTGGTCAATGATCAGTAAAGACAGGGAGCAATGATCAGTGGTCAATGATTAGCAAGGATTCTCATTACTGATCATTGTTCATTGACCACTGAAAACTATACTGATCATTGTTCATTGACCACTGAAAACTATACTGATCATTGTTCATTGACC
>CAYVAP010000085.1:0-6902 GCA_964449365.1 uncultured Bacteroidia bacterium | reverse complement strand
TATACTGATCATTGTTCATTGACCACTGAAAACTATACTGATCATTGTTCATTGATCACTGAAAAACTGAACTGATCATTGTTCATTGACCACTGAAAAACTGAACTGTCCCATGAACTCTCTCAAGCGATACCTTCCTATCCTCGATTGGCTCCCCCATTACAACCGCGACCTGCTGCGCGGTGATGTAGCTGCGGGCCTCACTGTCGGGGTGATGCTCATCCCGCAAGGCATGGCCTATGCCATGTTGGCGGGTTTGCCGCCCATCTACGGGCTATATGCCTCTATCGTGCCGCTGATCATCTACGCGCTGCTGGGTACTTCTCGGCAACTAGCGGTGGGACCGGTGGCAATGGTATCGCTGCTGACCGTGGCTGGGGTGAGTGTCTTTGCCGATCCGGGCACCGATCGCTTCATCGAGCTGGCCATTTTGCTGGCCCTGGTGGCGGGACTGTTGCAGTTGGCCATGGGGATGCTGCGGCTGGGGTTCTTGGTCAATTTTCTCTCCAAACCGGTCATCAGCGGCTTCACCTCGGCGGCAGCCCTGATCATCGGGCTGAGTCAGCTCAAGCACCTGCTGGGCCTGGACCTGGCGCGCAGCAACTACATCCACGAAATCTTGTACCAAGCGGCCGTCAACGTGGCGGAGGTGAATGTACCCACTCTGCTGATCGGCGGCGGGGGCATCGCCATCTTGTTGGGGCTCAAGCGCCTGCCTAAGCTCAAAAAATACCTGCCCGGCCCGCTGGCCGTGGTGATCTTTGGCGTGGCGGCGGTCACCTTATTCCAACTAGACCAAGGCGGCGTGGCTATCGTGGGAACGGTGCCGGAAGGGTTGCCCTCGTTTTACGTGCCCACCTGGGAGTGGGACGTTGCGCTGGATCTACTGCCTATGGCTCTGACCATCTGCCTGGTCAGCTTCATGGAGTCCATCGCTATCGCTAAGACGCTGCAATCAAAGTACCGCGAGCAGGGCCTCGACTCCAATCAGGAGTTGCTGGCCCTAGGCCTGGCTAAAGTGGTGGGGGCGTTTTTCCAGTCGTATCCCAACACCGGGGGCTTTTCGCGTACCGCAGTCAATGATCAAGCGGGTGCCAAAACCCCCATGGCGGGCTTTTTCAGCGCCATCCTGGTGGGGCTGTCAGTGCTGTTTTTGACCTCAGCCTTTTACTATTTGCCCAAAGCGGTGCTAGCCTCTATCATCATGGTGGCGGTCTTCAAGCTGATCGACATTCAGGGAGCCAAATACCTTTGGAAAGCCCGGCGCGAAGACTTCTTCATGATGCTGGCGACCTTCGTGGCGACCCTGGCCCTAGGCATTCAAAACGGCATCTTGCTGGGGGTGCTTCTCAGTCTGGGTATGGTCATTTACCGCAGCGCCTACCCCCACGTAGCGGTGCTGGGCCGCATTCCTGGCACCATGCACTTTCGGAATCTGAATCGCTTTCCCGAAGCGGAACAACGCGCTGACGTGCTGGTAGTGCGCTTCGATGCGCAGTTGTACTTCGCTAACGCCGACTACTTCCGCGATCAGGTGCGCAAGCTGGTGGCCGACAAGGGTGAAGCCCTGCACCTACTCATCCTCAACTTTGAGAGCGTCAACACCATTGATTCCACCGCCATGCAAACCCTCACCGAGCTGGTCGAAGATCTGCGCGACCAAGGAGTGACGGTGTACTTCTCGGCGGTGATCGGCCCGGTGCGCGATGGCCTGTATCGCTCCGGCGCGATGGCCAAGCTCGATGAGCAAAACTTCTTCCTCCACGTCAATGACGCCATCGAAGCCTACGACGGCCCCGACTTCCAGGCCGCTTGCAATGAGAAAGGAGAGAAGTATGCAGTACAGACGAACGTTGAGTAATTAGCTATTCGTAACTCAAGACTCGGAATGGACCGCGATCCAATCCTGAATTTCGAATTCCCAATTCCGAATTTTTACCATGCGCCAATACCCTGACTCCAAAGCAAAAATCCTGCGGGACTACCTCGCCATCGACCGCACCAAGCTGGCCAATCAGCGTACGCTGCTGACCTTTTTGCGCACAGCGCTGTACCTGCTGGTATCGGCGGTGGTGGTGTGGCGGGTCGAATTGCTGCAAGATCTGTGGTACCTAGGGGTGGGTGCGGTCCTGCTATCGATCGCGACGGTGATCATCGGCATCATCAGCTACCTGCGGGTCAAGCGCCGGGTGGATGCAGCCTATCAGTTTGAAAATCAGCGCATCGAAGATCAAGAGCATCAGCTCTCCACAGAACTTGATTCGGCGCGAGAATCCTCCTACCAATAGGGCTATTTGTCCTAACCGCTGATCCCGGCTTCTACCTTACTTGCGCTCAAACCGATCAATATGCACTGCTCACGCACCCTTTTACTCCTGGCCATCGGCCTAGCTGGAATGCCTATGTCCGCTCTGGGCCAAGCCCATACCCATCAGGCAACGGTACCTCATGGGCAATCAGCTCAGCCTCCCTATCATCACGATGCCCTAGAGCTATTCCTAGGCGAAAGTACCCGCCTCAGTGGCCACGGTGGGACCATGCTTGCCTTGGGCGTCGATTACGAGCACCGCTTCGATTTTTGGGATCACCATCTGGGACTAGGAATGATGATCGACTACGAAGGCTGGCAGGAAAACCGAGGGGGCGAATGGATGGTTACCCCTACGGTCGATCTGTATCCGCTCTCTCACCTCAAGCTATTTGCAGGAGGTGGATTTTGCCTGGAACAAACCGCTATGATGCCTCTGCTGCGCTTGGGCGGCGCCTACGAAATCGACCTGGGCCATCACTTATTGCTGATGCCGCTGGTAGAATGGGACCGTACCGCCGTCTTCGACGCTATTACTTCAGGGATTTGCGTGGGATTTGCACGATAAGCGCAGCATGTCTTGGGCTCGCGCCATGTGAGAAACTTATCGCCAAGAGGCAGCGCGAGGGTGTCTATCGTGCTACCTAATAGGCGATTTGACGACTTTCTAGCGAAAACTGATCTACCCCTGGACCGACACCTCCAGCAGATACGTCCCTTACGGCACACCCCTCAGATCCACCGCTTCCCTCGTCAAGGGCCCTTGCCTCACCAAGCGCCCAGTTAGGTCGAGCAGGATTACCTGCGAGGCGACCCAATCAACGGACACCTCGCGGATGAAGAGCTGATGGGGCAAACTTTGTGGCCCAATACCCACAAGCTGGTCGAAGCGGTTGATGGCATCATAAGTAAAGAGATTAAAATTTTGAGATAGGCGTCTCGAAATACTAACAGAAGGTTTCGATCATTCAAAATATTTTGAGACATTTGTCTCATGCCTATTAAGAAAAATTCGTCAGAGCTCAGCCGCAAGCAGTTGCAGACCCGAGAAGCCATTCTTGCCGCTGCGCGGCGGGTCATGGCCCGCACGGGAGACCTGAGCATGGATGACGTTGCTCGCGAGGCGGCGGTCTCTAGAACCACTATCTACCGTTATTTTTCCAACCTAAAAATCTTACTCTCAGAAGCCTCGATCCTTCCCCACCAACAGATACACGAGTTGAATGCGGAGATAGCAGATCAACCTCTGCAAGAACAACTGCTAGCGGTGCAGCATCATTTCAACGTCATGGCGCAGGAAAATGACACCGCTTTTCGACGCCACCTCAGCGTGGTGCTGCTAGAGTCTATCAGTACCGGCCGCAAACTGCAGGGCGCACGACGGGCCACCGCGATTCAATCCCTGCTGGAAGCGCAGGCCGAACCGCTCGATGATGACATTCAGGCCCGGTTGACGGTGGTGCTTAGCGCCCTGATGGGAATAGAGGCTCAGATCGTATGCCGCGATGTCTGCGACCTCGATCCCTCTACCAGCCGAGAATATTTGGCGTGGGGATTGAAGATGATCCTGGCTGGCGTGGCAGCGACCGGAGGAGGAAAGTAAGGTTGCGCCCTTGGGGGCTATGCGCCTAGCCGACTGCTTTCACCTTGGTTCCACGAGGGAAAGCTTACATTTCCCTTAGCTCGAACAGCCGCCCCATCATCGAGTTGGAAAAGGCAAGAGTGGTGTGCCCGCACGTGGGGCGCCCTGATAATGGAAAAATCCCCGAAATATGAGGCAAGACAAGCCGCTGGTGTTGGCCACTGGATTCGTGCTGCTGTGGAACTCCGGCTTTATTGGCGCAGAATACGGCCTGCCCTACGCCCCGCCTTTCACGCTACTGTTTTGGCGTTATCTAGCCCTGGCTCTGCTATTGCTGGCTTACCTGCTGGCTAGGAAGCGCTTCCGTTGGGTCGGCCTGCGCACAGCGGGTTTCAACATGCTGATCGGAGTGCTAGCCCATGGCTTGTGGTTGGCCTGCGTCTTGTTGGCGCTCGCGCGAGGCGTACCGGCGGGCATCGTAGCGTTGGTGGTGGCGCTGCAGCCGCTGGCCACCGGGGCATTTTCCAAATTGGTGACGGGCGAGGGTACTACTACCTATCAGTGGATGGGTCTGCTACTAGGCTTCGCAGGGGTGGTCCTCACGGTGGCTTTCCGCATCGACTTTAGCAATGCAGCCTCAGTGTTTGGCTACCTGATCCCGCTCGGATCAGTAGCAGGCATCACCTTGGCTACCTTGCTGCAGCGCCGCGTAGCCCTCTCAGGCGCAAAGCTAGGGTTGCCGCTCGACCTGACTCTATTTTATCAAGCTGTGGGCACTGCGCTAGCGATGATCTGGCCCGCGCTCTTGGTGGAGCAACTTGCCACCCAATGGACCCCTATCTTCCTCACGGCCCTCAGTTGGCTGGTGCTGGCTGTTTCGCTAGGCGCGTATGGGCTGATGTGGCTGCTACTCAGGCGCATCAGTGCCACCCAAGTGGCTAGCTTGTTCTACCTTGGCCCGCCCGTAACCATGTTCATGGCTTGGCTGGCCTTTGGCGATACCGTTCAGTTGATGGACGTCGTGGGGCTGCTCGTGGTATTTACGGGGGTGGCCCTGACCCAGCTTAGGCCGCGCCCTAGCGCTGCCGCAGACTGAGTCGGCGGCTGGTCATGGCCACCCCGCTTGCGGTAGTGTGCCAATTCTGTATTTTTGCCTGCATGGAAGCTCGATTCGTCTACATCACCTGCGGCAGCGAGGCCGAAGCCCAGCAAATCGGCGCGGCGCTGCTCGAGGCTCACCTCGCCGCCTGCGTCAACCTTATCCCTGGCATGACCTCTATGTATCGCTGGCAAGGCCAGGTCCAAAGCGACCAGGAGTTTGTCCTGATCGCCAAAACCACCGAAGAGCGCCTCGACGATCTTACCCAAAAAGTGATCGAGCTACATAGCTACGACCTACCCTGCGTGGTGGCCCTGCCCCTGGTGGGCGGCAATCAGGCGTTTCTGCGGTGGATTGTGGATAATTCGTAAGGGGAAATTCGTGATGCGTAACGAGCATTGCTTCAAAATTGCGAATCACGAATGCCGAATTCATCAATCAATTATGACCAACGTCTCCATCCGGCCCGCTACCGAGGCCGATATGCCCGCCGTCTTCCGGCTGGTGGAAGCATTAGCCGAATACGAGCGCGCGGCCGATCAGGTGAAGACCAGCCCCGCCATCTACCTGCGCGATGGCTTTGGGGATCGCCCCTGGTTTCACAGCCTGGTGGCTACCCGCCCGGAGGAGGGCATCGTAGGCATGGCGCTTTACTACTTTGCCTACTCCACCTGGAAGGGCCGCATGATCTTCCTCGAAGACTTTGTGGTGGCCCAGACCCACCGCCGGCAGGGCATCGGGCGCCGCCTCATCGACGCGCTAGTAGAGGTGGCCCTACGCCACGATGTACAACTCCTCAAGTGGGAAGTACTCGACTGGAACCAACCCGCCATAGACATGTACCGCAGCCTGGGCAGCCAATTCGACGAAGGCTGGATCGACGTCAAGATCTTCCGGGATCAGATGGACACCTGGGAGCCGATGGGGTAGGTCTTGGAGGCATAAGGGGAAATGAGTGAAACAGGGAATTAATGGAAACAGGGTGACACAACTGCGCCGAAATATACCATCCCACCTGATCACCTGGCTCCTCCTACTTGGGGCCTGGCTGCTACGTATCGAGCATCGCTATGCCTACCGCAATTTTTTTCTGGATACCGAGGTGCAAGTCGCCGGGGCCTGGCAGATGATGCAAGGGCGCGGATTTACCCAGCCAGAGCTGGCGGCGAATGACCTGAGTGAGACCTGCTATGAGCCGATCGAGGTGTTCATGCCGGGCTATGCGCAGACCCTGCTGCCCTTCTTGTGGCTTAGTCAAGATCCGTACCGGGCAGTGCTTTGGCTGGATGGGCTGAGTTTGCTGCTGCTGTTTGGGGCGCTGCATGTGCTCTTTCGGCAACTGACTGGACGCAGCGACAGCCTGGCCGAGCGCTGGACCTATGGGTTTCTGGCGCTGTCGCCTGCGCCGTTGCATTACCTCACGGCCTCAGGGCTGTGGTGCCTGAGTTTGCTGGCTTGGGCCTGGTGCTCGATGAGTCTAAACACGAAAAACGAGAAGCGAAAGGCGAGAGGAGAGACATCGTGGTTACAAGCAGGAGCGCTGAACTGTTGGCTGGCCCTAGCTTTGTGCCTCTGGGCAGGATGGAGTCGCACGGCTTATTTGCCGCTATGTTGCCTGCCACTGGGCTATTGGCTGTGGCAAAGCTATCGCGCTCGAAGCGGGCCTTGGTGGCAAGGACTGGCGCTGATGGTAGGTACGGCGCTGGGATTGGGGCTGATCCTGAGTCAGAGTCCCGTGCTGGCAGCCTATGCCGCCAAGACCAGTGCCCAATGGTACCCCGCGCATCTGCTGCGCGTGGAGCCATTTGCCCTCAAAGCCTTTGTCTACTACGGCGTCCCCCACGAAGTGGCATGGGCCCGGCGCTTGCCGACGCTATGGCCTTGGGTGAAGGCGGCAGCCCACCTACTGTCTT
>CAYVAP010000084.1:0-11053 GCA_964449365.1 uncultured Bacteroidia bacterium | reverse complement strand
TTGCGCAATGCCCACCCTCAGGGCCTGGCCAAAGGTAACCGGACCAGCCTGGCTGTGGCAGCGGTCGGAGAAGAACAGCAGCGCCCCCGTCAACAGCAACATTGCCCCCACCAATACCACTTGCCCTTCGAAGAGCGCCTCCACCTGATCTTCGAAGGCCAGGCCCACCACCATTACCGGGATCATCGATAGCACGATCATCAGGGCGAAGCGCGTGGATTCATTCCACTGAAATTTGAAAAGATCGCGGATGATCTCCAGGATGTCGCGGCGATAGATCACCATGGTACTGAGGGCGGTCGCGGCGTGTACCACGATGGAGAAGAGCAATGGATCACTGGGGTGGACGTTGAGCAGGGCTTTACCAAGCTCGATGTGGCCGCTGCTGCTTACCGGCAGAAACTCAGTGAGGCCCTGGATAATGCCCAGCAGGATGGATTCGATCAGTGTCATAAAGGGGAAAAAATTGGAAATTCGAGATTAGCTATCCAACCTTCCCTATCTGCCTCCGCTCCAAAAGAGCGCGCAAGTGGTAGTGGTTTGTCACCAAATAGAAAGGGAACGTCGGCAGGGGAGGATGGCTCATACCATCGCAAAGATGATTCCTCACCCGGAAGAATCCACTGCTTTTTTACGGCATCGGTAACAATTGGGCGGGGAGTGGAGGATATCGCGAGGCTATCTCGAGCGTTCTTACTCTCCCAAAAACTTGTACCCCACTCCTTTTATCGTCTGGATGTACTTCTCACCGATCTTTTCGCGCAGCTTACGTACGTGCACATCCACTGTGCGATCAACCACGAATACATCGCCCCAGACGTTTTGCAGCAGTACGTCGCGACTGAAGACTTTGCCTCGCCGCGCAGCTAGGAAGTAGAGCAGCTCAAATTCTTTGCGGGGCAAGTTGAGGATTTGATCCCTGTGCTTGACGACGTATTCATCCCGCAAGATTTCCAGGTCGTGCACCTTGAGCACGTCAGGGGTATCCTGGGCCTGCTCGCGTCGAATCACGGCTATGATGCGACTGATCAAAACCCGAGGCTTGATGGGTTTGGAGATGTAGTCGTCGGCCCCTACGTCGAAGCCGGCTACCTCGGAGTATTCCTCGGAGCGAGCCGTGAGAAAGATGATGTACACCTGCTTCAACTCAGGGATGGCACGGATCTGCCGACAGGCCTCGATGCCGTCCATCTTGGGCATCATGATGTCGAGTAGGACCAGATCGGGCTTTTCCTCCCGGGCCAGGTCGATAGCAGTCTCGCCATCCATCGCGGTCATCACCGTGAATCCTTCCTGTTCTAGGTTGTAGGCCAGGAGATCGATGATGTCGGCTTCGTCGTCTACAATAAGCACTTTACGCTGAGCCATGAGGAGAAGATTGATCTTAATATAAAGTGCTGCTAATATACGCTTAGCCCCGGAGAAGGGAAAACCTCAACGATGCGAAAGGGATGCGCCATGCGGTATGCGTTTGCCAGGCAAGGCGGTTTGCCGCCGTTCATAATTCCCCCTCTCAGTGGCTGCGCTAGCGGGCAGTGGCCTCGCCTGGATGCCAAACTTGAGGCGGGAATTTTCCAGTTGAACCGCATTCCTTATATTGCTGCCTATGAGACCGAATATTCCCGAGGTGATCCTCTCCACCTTGCAATCAAACATAGATACCACGATCGAGCGGGTGGAGCGCATCAGTGGTGGCTGCATTCATCATACGTATTGTTTGCATCTTCCTGACAAAAAGCTTTTTCTGAAATACAACCGACTCGATCAGGCCACCAATTTCGAGATCGAAGCTCGGGGGCTACAATTGCTCGACGGTACCCACACCCTAGCGATACCCAAGGTGCATTTTTATGGCCAGAGTGTGCAGTTTGCCTATCTGGTGCTAGAGTGGGTAGAGCAGGGGCGGCAAAGTAGAGACTACTGGTCGGTGTTTGGGAAGCAGCTCGCCAAGTTGCATCAGCATACTCAGGCGCAGTTTGGCCTCGACCACGACAACTACATTGGGGCCTTGCCTCAGCAGAATGGCCCGATGGCGACCTGGACGGACTTTTTCATTGAGCGGCGGCTACAGCCGATGCTCAAGGCGGCGGTAGAGCGGGGACATCTGGAGCGCAGCGATGAGCAAGCCTTCGAGCGCCTGTATCAGCGCCTGCCGGGCATGTTTCCTGAAGAAAAACCTGCCTTGCTGCACGGTGATCTCTGGGGCGGCAACTTCCTCACGGGCCTCGACGGCTATCCGGTGCTGATCGATCCAGCGGTGTACTATGGCCATCGTGAGATGGAACTGGCCTTCATGACCCTCTTCGATCGGCAACCGCCTATCTTTTACGACGCTTATCAATCGGTCGCCCCTCTAGCCGAGGATTGGGAGAAGCGGATCGACCTTTGCAACCTCTACCCTTTGCTTGTCCACATCAATTTGTTTGGGGGAGGCTATATCGGCTCCATGCGCTCGGCCTTGCGACGGTATGTCTGATTCATCATTTGACCCTCAGCCAGCATCCCTTATCTACCTCTTATGCGATTTTTACTCCTTCTTTTGTGTGTTTCGGGGCTCATGATCCTCAGTAGCGTGGGCTGCCAGTCTTCGCAACAAGCCTCGAGCGACGATGGCTCTAGCGATAGCAGCCCGATCCCTCCCGACCAACCCGAGTGCAGCGGCGATCAAAGCGCAGTGTTGATCGATCAGCTCGACACCCTGCGCGCCCAAATGGCGGGAACTTTTCCCTACGTGTACCAGGGCAACGAACGTAGCAACCTCTTCGAAGCCTACTCCATGCGCTTTCAGCTCTGCTACGATGAGTTGCTACAACCCCTGACCAACGACAAGGTCGGCTGGCTCAAGCCCGATAACTACTCCGAGCAAAACGGCAACTTCATCACTTATCTGCGCGTGGGGCGCGAGGTATCGCTCACCAGCCCCTATATTTCGGTCCAGTACATCGCCAAAAGCCTTCCCGGATGTAGCACCGTGGACTCGATGTTTATGTTTTGGGACCACCACTACCTCAAAGACAGCAGCAACCAGGTGATCATGCCCGTCCAAACCCTCAAAACTGCGGCGGGGCGCACGGCCACCTGCAAAGAATATCGCACCCAGCCCGCTTTTGCCAAGGTGGCCGCCAAACGCATTGCCTATGCCTACATCGACTACAACCAGGACTACTTCATTGGGCTGGCCCTGACTACCACGGCTCCCAACGACTGGAAAATGAATCGCCCGCTTTTTTATAAAATGGTGCGAAGCTTCAATTATTTCTGAGCTACGCGGCCTCAGCAGTCGTCTGGGGATGGCTCATCCCTTGGTTTCGGGCCAGGGGTGCTTATATTTGGGTGTATGAACGAGCAGACTCCTGAACCACCATCTACCGGAGCAGGCTTTGATTTTGAAGCCCGCACGGATTTGTCGGCCTTTCACGAGGCCGTCGATCGCGTCAAGGCAGAAATCGGCAAGCGCATCGTGGGCCAGCCTCGGCTGATCGAGCTCATGCTCACCGCTTTGCTCGCCGACGGTCATCTGTTGATAGAAGGAGTACCTGGCGTAGCCAAGACCCTCTCGGCGAAGTTGCTAGCCCGCAGTCTTGATTTGTCGTTTTCGCGCTTACAATTCACTCCCGATCTCATGCCCTCCGACGTGCTGGGCACTTCGGTTTTCAACGCCAAAACCACGGACTTCGAATTTCGGCAGGGGCCGATTTTTGCCCAGTTGGTGCTGATCGATGAAATTAACCGCGCCCCCGCCAAGACCCAAGCGGCCTTGTTTGAGGTGATGGAGGAGCGTCAGATCACCATCGACGGCCACACCTACCCCATGCGGCCTCCCTTTCTGGTCATGGCTACCCAAAATCCCATCGAGCAGGAAGGGACCTACCGCCTGCCCGAAGCGCAGCTCGATCGGTTTTTGTTCAAAATCAACGTCGGCTATCCCAAGCTGGAAGAAGAGGTAGAGATTCTGAGCCGCGAACAAACCCAGCCTGCCTCCCGCAACCTGAGTGAAATTCACCCGGTATTGATGGCTGAGGAGGTGCAGCACTATCAAAAGCTCACCCAGCAAATACGCATTGAGTCCAACCTGATGCGCTACATCGTCGAGATCGTACACGCCACGCGCAACAGCCGCGAGATTTATTTAGGAGCTTCGCCCCGTGCTTCCCTCAATCTGCTGTATACCTCGCGTGCGCTCGCGGCCATCCGAGGGCGAGACTTCGTTACCCCCGAAGACATCCAATTCCTCACCGGACCCGTCTTGCAGCATCGCATCATGCTCACGCCCGAGCGAGAAATGGAGGGAGCCACGCCCGAAGAGGTAGTAAAACGCATGGTGGAGGGCGTAGAGGTACCTCGTTAGCAGCCTATTCAGTACGAGTGCAGGTCATTTTTTTCGCAGGCAACTCCCGTCGTCTCTAGTGGTGCTCAGAGATCAGGTTAGTAGCGCGAGAAAAAGAATTTCTCTCATTCGGTTAGAGATCTCGTTCTAGATTGAGGAGGGATAGTGAGATGGTGAGATAGTGAGATCCTGGGACATTGGGACGTACAATCTCTTAGTCTCGACCTCTCGACCTCTCGAACTCTCAACCTCTCAACCTCTCAACCTCCTATTCTCAAACGAAGAAGGCCAACTTATTTTTTGAGCGTTACTTAGTAACGCGAGAAAAATAACTTCCCCCTTTTGAAAGGCGAATGCCTTGGTAAGCAGCGGTTTATACTGTTCATTGATCCATGTTAATTGTTCACTGTTACTTAGTACTTGCGAGCATCCGCTCACCAAAAAAAACAGGCCCAAAAACCTAATGGTTATGGACCTGTCAAACCCCTGTCATGAAAAAAACACGCACAACTATCTGCCTTGTCGGCAACTCCAGTCCGAAAACTGGATGATAATTGACTTTTTATAAAATCTCAAAAGGGAACCTATTGTTTAAATAATTTGATTCAAATCTTATAAAAACTTCAGAAAGATCATAGAAATTTATTGCACACTATATAAAAAATTTATTCGATAAATTGATATTACGAAGTCTCTCGAGGAAAGTTACCCCAGGCTTCTAGTGCCTTCGGAACGAAGTTACTTACTAATTACAATCAAGCTAACTGCCTGTTTGTCAGAACATTCAACTCTTAACTAGGAACTTCTAACCTCTTCCACTAGTGCTTTGCATTCGAAATTCGTAATTTAAAATGCTGCTGATCAATGTTTTATACCAATTTCGATTTCGAATGGTTAATTACTTGATTCCGAAGGCACTGGCCATTAGTTTCAACCCGAAAAATGTGCCTCTTAGAGCTTCAGGGAGATATTTTGAGTGATACTCATCCCTTACCCAAACTAAGGTGTGCCGTTAATTCCAGGCAAATAACCCTGATTGGCTCTGCGCAGCCTGGGCAGCTTTCAACCGCGAAACTAATGACTAGCTCTGCAGAAAATTTACTTTCTGCGAAAAGGTCGTTTGTTCAGGAAGATGGGTCGCGCTTTTTGCCATGCTCCATCAAGTAGCCAAATAGCCCCCCCAAAATGCCCCCTATGATATGGGCAAACTGTGATACCTGATCCGGTCGGGTAGACTCGATCAGTTCGCGCCCTAAGAACAGCAGGACGATCAGCACGAAGGTGAGGGGAATGCCGCCCCGGGCATTGGTATAAGAACTCAGCAGGATGAGCATAAAAACCACTCCTGAGGCTCCCAATAGGCCATTTTGGAAAAAAAGAATATGCAATAGGCCGGTGATCAAGGCGGTTACTACGATCATTAGTAGCAAATCTCTGGAGCCATACTTTTCTTCTAAGATGGGCCCAATCAGCAAAATGAACGTAAAATTTCCTACCAGATGGAGCCAGTTGCCGTGCCCGATCACGTGAGTAAACAGCCGCAGGTACCATAGCGGATGGGCCGGGTCGATCACAGGGTAGATGGTAAAAAACGTTTCCATCAACCAACCGCCAGTGAATGGATTGACGATGAGCACCGCAGTTGAGAGCAATGCGTAGGTGAGGATGACCGGGGAGTTGTATTGCAATTTCATATCAGAATAATCTCCTAAACTGCGGCAATCAATCCGCTAAAGCTGTTAGTTACGTATTTCATGTCAAAGATAACGAAACTCCGCTAGGGTTGAGCACGGAGAGTGAATGCCGGTACCCCCCCTTTATCCCCTCCCTCTAAATCTTTCTGACCGTTCCGTTTTGGGTGGTACGCCTCTATTTGTGAGGTTTTGATTATCAGAAAAAACGCTTCATGATAGGTTGCCAGTGCTTCGCATTCGAAATTCGTAATCGGGAATTCGTAATCGAAAGTGCTTCTGGTCAATGTTTTATGCGAATTTCGAACGGTTAATTACTTCATTCCGAAGGCGCCAGTCACCCCATGTGTCCCCCTCAAAGTGGACCCCTCCTTCTGTTTCGTTTTCCGGGGCAGAATGGCGTAATTGCAAATTGTTGGTCGTTTCGCTACTCGATAAAGAAACGACCTACCATTCACCCCAATTTTTCCTCACTTGATGGTTCGCATTTTGCTCGCCGTTTTTCTCGGCCCCCTATCATTGTTAGCCGCCGACTATGATTACTGCCTCACCTGGCTAGCGCCCAACACTCACACCTATGTGGTAGAAGCCAGCGTCTCTCCAGAAACCGACTCCAGCACCCGCTTTTCTCTGCCCGCTTGGCGGCCCGGGCGCTACATCCTGCAAGACTACGCCGCTGCGGTGTCGCAGGTCAAGGCATTCGATGAAAACGAGCGGCCCCTCTCGGTAGCGAAGATCGACAAAGACACCTGGCGGGTCAGCCATGCGGCTTCGGTCGGGCGGGTTACCCTCGTGTACCACGCCTACGCCAACAATCCCGACGCAGGCTCCAGCCTGCTGGGGCAAGATCAAGCCTACTTCAATCCGGTCAACCTGTTTCCCTTCGTACCGGGGCGCATGAATGGCTCAGTACGACTAGAATTGCCAACCCTACCCAATGATTGGCAAGTAGCCACGGCCCTGACCGCTAGCGATGACCGCCGGGTGTACACCGCTGAGAGCTACCACGCCTTCGTAGACTGCCCCACCGTCTTAGCTAAGGAGATCAAGCAGCTCCAATTCGAAGATCAGGGCACCACCTTTTATCTGCATTTTCATGGCGAATACGGCGGCGATAAAGCGACCGACGCGGCCATCCTAGACATGGTCAAGCGCATTGTGCAAGAGCAAGGAGCCATCTTTGGGGGCTATCCCTTCAAAGCCTACCACTTCATCTATCGGCTGCCGCCTTACAACCTGCGCCACGCGGTAGAGCACAGCCGCTCCGCCAGTTTTGCCCTGCCCGCCACGGTTGCCCAGTCGCCCCGGCAAGCCCTGGCAGGCTTGGGGGGGATCACGGCGCACGAGTTTTGGCACGTCTGGAATGTCAAGCGCATTCGCCCCGCAGCCCTGTGGCCCTACGACTACAGCCAGCCGCAGTATACGCATCTGCATTGGTTTACGGAAGGGGTGACAGACTACTACACCAATCTGACGCTGCTCAGGGCGGGCCTTATCGAGGAGCCTAGCTATTTCCGCAAAGTATCGGGCACCATACAGCGGCTGGAAAATAGCTACGCGGCTATGGTGGTTTCGCCGGCGATGTCGAGCTTCGACAGTTGGCTGGCTGGTACGCCCTACGAGCACCCCGATCATCGTATCAGCTACTACACCCTAGGGTCACGCATCGGGCTGATGCTAGACTTGTCGCTGCGCAGCCAAAGCCGGGGAAAGGTCAGCCTCGACGATGTGTTTCGCTACCTCTACCAAACCTACTACCAACTAGGCCAAGGCGTACCCGAAGACGGCATTCAGTTAGCGGTGGAAAAACTCACAGGGCGATCCTGGCAAAGCTGGTTTGACCGCTACATCACCGGAACTGAGCCCATCGACTACGAAGCCTTTCTCTCGCCCCTGGGTTTACAACTGCGCAGCACCCCTAGCGATCAGGCTGGTCTGCGGGCCTTGGGCATCATTTCTTCCGACGAACTAAGCCAGGGAATTCTGCTGCGCAGCCTCCATCCCGGAGGAGATGCCTTCGCCGGAGGCATGGCGGCTAATGATCTTCTGATCGAGTTGAATGGAAAAAATGTGCTCAAAACCGACCTCCAGGCCCTGATGGCTGAGCTAAAGCCCGGTGATGACCTCACTGCCAAGGTCGTGCGCGACCTCGACCTGCAGACCCTGCGTTTCACCTATCAGCAACGCTATATCCCGCAATCTTTTGACCTGGAGCAAGTCGAGCGCATGAGTAAGAAACAGCAACAACTGTATCAGGCCTGGATTAGCTCCAATGTAGGTCAACGTTGAAACAATGCATCATACATAGGGTTGTCGACATATGGAAATTTGGAAAAAAATACTTGGCTATATCACGTTTCGGAAGCGTGATCCCGATGAACCCAATAGCTTCAATCTGCGCATGATGCACGGCATCAACAAAATCTCCATCCTCATGTTCCTAGCGGGCATGATTTATTTAGTGATTCGAGCCATCGTGCGATAGCGGTCCGCCCTTAGTTCTACGTCTTGCTGCGTTTTTGGCTAGTTGCGAATCTGGATTTGTTGCTTATTGACACAGATTCGCAGCATATCTTTTGTCAAGTGTTTCGTCATCGCCTTCGGCAGGCTGCGCTAGTAACTATGTCATAGGCATGGATTAATTGGTGAGAATATATTCCGAAAGATAGATTCATTTGTGATCTACGCACTGGAACCCATCAATATGAAGACGACGCATTGGCTAGAGCTATGGACCCCGCTTTCTGCTTACGATGAAGTATATCAGGTGCTAAGCCATCCTCGCCCGCCTGGGCAGCCACGCGCGCTGTTGAAGCTATTCGAGCAAAGTGGCCCCAGCGACCCCAATTGGTTTGAGATCGACGCAGTACTGGATCGATATGAGGATAGCTGCGAGCCGCTGCGCGACTTGGGCATATCGCCCCGAGAAATTTCCTTGTGGATGGCTACTGAGCACGAAGATCCGTTGGGAGAAGTAGTCCTCGATCCGCTGATGCTCCAACGCATGGGAGAGCAGGAGGTCAAATTTTGCTGGGTCTGTCAGCCCCAAAAATGGCCCGAAACCGATGCGTTTGTCACTGGCCCCGGCATCCCCGTCAACCTGCGCGATCTGAGTAGCGATCCCGATGAGCGACATCCCGAGCTGATGCGCCGCGTCCTCGTGAGCCTGGACGACGATACCCTCTGGGAAGCTACCCTCACCACCTATCGGCGTATGCACTGGCAGTGGGGCGGCGGGGTCGGTCCCATTCAGGTAGGCACCTCCTGGCAGCCAGGTGTGATCGTGGTACCCAATTTCACCGAGGAAAGCCTCGAGCGCGCCGTGATCGATCTGCTGCGGGAGCGGCAGTTTGAGCAAGCCTTTACCTGCCTGGTCGGAGAGGCCCTACCAGCCAGGCATCTGCGAGCGCCACAGCTTACCCTGCACATTATGCATCACGGTCGGGCCGAGGTACAGCTTCAGCCTTTGGGAGAGCTTTTGCAGGCACGTTCGCACAGCCTACCCAACGTTTGGTCGGCCACCCTGAGTTGTGCCCAGCCGGATTTGCCCAACTTGACCCGGCAGTGGCTAGACCAAATTCAGCGGCAACTGACCGACCTGACCCGCATGGGCATTCATCGCAACGACCTGGCCCTCAGTTGGCACCTTCCTTACGAGGAGCGCTGCCATTTGGAGGTAGATCCCACGCTGATGGCTCTCATCGCACAAAAAGGCATGAGTCTGCGCTTGCAGGCGACTCCTCGCCCCGCCTCGCTGTGCCGCTGTCTGGATGAGTAAAGGCATCCATCAGGCAGGCCATATGCCCAACCCCGGCCTGTCCAAGGGGTACATGTACCCTGCTTCCAGCCGGAATCCACCGCTGACCCAATCGTGGGCCAGGTCTAGGCTTCCATCCAGATCGATGTATCTGGTGCCAGGGCAAGCCAATGCCAGCTGCAGCGCCGCCGCAATGCTGATGATGCTTTCATCGTTGCAGCCCCACATCAGGTCGATGCCCGCCAGGTCGGCCAAGTTTGCTATGCGCTGGGCCTGAGCGATGCCGCCGCATTTCATCAGTTTGAGGTTGAAAATCCCCCCCGGCTGTGGAGTCTGGGCCCAACGGACAGCATCGGCGGGGGTACAGAGGTCTTCGTCGATGGCGATCATGGCCCGCAGCGGACCGGGCAGGTCGCCCAGCGATCCGGTCTCGGCCACAGGCACCGGCTGCTCGATCAGCTCGAGGTCAAGGGTGGCGTGTGCTTCAAACAAGCGCAGCAATTCGTGGCGATCAAACCCCTGATTGGCATCTACTCGCAGATGGATACGCGACCCATAGTGCGCGCGCAGGGCGCGAAGACGCGCCAGATCTTCGTCCAAGTCGTGGCCCAGTTTTACTTTCAGATGCGTGAAACCGAGAGCCAGGTACTCTTCGGCTTCGGCCAACGTTTCTTCTACGCCCTTGATCCCGATGGTGATGGAAGTGGGCAGCGCCGTATGGACTTGCCCCAGGCAGCGTACTAAAGGCAGGCCCATTTGTTGGGCGTAGAGATCGTGCAGCGCGATATCCAGCGCGGCCAGGCTGCCCGGCTTGCCCGATAGCGTGGTCGCCAATTGCCGTAGCAGGCGGGGCAGCTCCCGCAGCTCTTGCCCGATCAACCAATCGGCGTGGCCTTGCAGGGTGGCGTAGGCCTGCTTCGAATCTTCCCCCACTACCTTGGGGCTGGGGTTGGCAGCCCCATGGCCGATCAGGCCATGGTCGCTATGTAGGGTTACCAAGACAATCTCTACCGACGATACCGTCCGGTAGGCAATGGTGTAAGGGCGAGCCAGCGGCAAGGCTTCCAACCGAACTTCGACAGCAGCGAGACGGGCCATAGAGAGGTCAATCAAATTGGCCAGCACAATGAGCCGATAAAGATACGATAAATCAGCAGGCTGCTCGGTGGACGCATGAAGCTCCCAGCAGTTATTTAGAGAAAAAAGAGACGAATTCGTTGCAATTAGTCATAAAGACGCAAAAAAAGTCTAGAAGTAGTTGGACAAACGGGATGATAT
>CAYVAP010000083.1:9590-11077 GCA_964449365.1 uncultured Bacteroidia bacterium | reverse complement strand
GCAAAAGGTATCGCATAAGTTTCTATTCTCTTCTGTATCAACGGGGCATAGAGGCATAGGTAGGCGATGGAGAGCCCCGAGTTTTTCGGGAAAAAACGATGCTACATTCTTGGACCATTCCGTTTTCGAGTGCTACGCCTCCCTTTTTAAAGTTCTGATTATCAGAAAAAAAACGCTTCATAATAGGTTACGAGTCGCCCCCTGTGTCCCCCTCCAAGGGGATGACTCCTTTAAAGTTATTTTGGTCGCGTTCATAAGGACCATCGGGGAAACAAAGGCAGAGCGACTATGCCCCTCATATTCTTCCTCTCACTAGCCGCGCTAGCGGCCAATGGGCCTCACGCAGACAGAGGCTTCGAGTCTCCCCTGCTCGTTTCCGGCAAAAATTCCCTTACTTTGGTAAACCTTTTACCAATATACGCCGATCGCTCCATTTTTCGCATCCTCCAATCCCTCCTCATGGCAGACCCCCCAGTCAGAAAATCATCCACTGAAATCACCGTGCGTAGCTGGACCCTCGACATCTATGGGCAGGTCAGCAATGCCAAGTTCCTCGAATTTCTCGAAGAGGCGCGCTGGAATCACTTCCAGGGCTTTTTTGAATCTGGCATGTTCATGGACCTGGGGCTGGCCTTCATGCTGGTCAATGTCAACCTCAACTACAGCGACGCGGCGTATCTCGGCGATGTGCTCGACATCGAGACTACCATCAAGCGCATCGGCGAGAAGAGCATCACCCTCTTTCACTGCATCCAGCGCCGCCAAGATGGCACGATGATTCTCGATGGCGAAGTAACCTTCGTCGTCAAAGACCTCAAAAAGGGGGTGGCTGTGCCCATCACGGGCCGCATGCGCGACATGTTCGTGCGCGAGCAGCGGTAGGGAGCAGCGATGATCGGGACTCACCTATATGAACGGTCAGGGGGTATGAGGGAATAAGGTATAAGGGTATCAGGCACTTTGGTCAGCTCCCCCACATATTGGCTCACTCCGTGGCCGCGCAAGCGGCTAAAATTACTTTCAATTACGAATTCCTGATTACGAATTTCGAATGCGAAGCACTAGTCATTCGTCATGGGCCAGATGTAGCGCTGGGCCAGCAGGTGCAGCGAGACGCCCCGAGCCAGCATAAAGAGCGTGAGCGCTGCCCACAGCGCATGGTTGCCCCAAACCGGGGCGGCCAAGGCCAGAGGCAAAAATACGAGCCCTGTTACCAGTAGCATGGCATTGCGCATGGGCTGGGTAGCTGTGGCCCCAAAGTAGATACCGTCCCAAAGGTATGCGTAAGCCCCCGCAAGCGGCAGGAGAATCATCCAGCTCAGGTATGGCCTTGCCGCCTCCAGCACTTCCTCTTGATCGGTGAAGAGGCGAAGCATCATTTCCCCTCCCAACAGATACCCCAGGCTGAAGATCGCCCCCAGCACCATGCCCCATCGAAACAACAGGCGGATCACCCGCCGCAAGCTAGCCTCATCGTTGGCCCCCAC
>CAYVAP010000083.1:0-9580 GCA_964449365.1 uncultured Bacteroidia bacterium | reverse complement strand
GCAAAGGCAAAGCCATCTACCCCAAAGGCCATCAGATGAAGGTATTGTAGCAAAATCTGATTGGCGGCCAGCAGCAGGGGATCGAGGCCCGAAGATTGGGCGGTGAAAAAGGCAAAGGCGAAGACCAGCGCCACCGTGCGCAGAAAAATGTCGCGGTTGACGCGAAAAAACCGCTGCAACGATGCCGGATCGAGCACGTGTACCTCTCGCAGATAGCGCAAGAGCTTGCGATGTAGCCCTAGCCAGCAACCAAAAGCCAGGGCCAGGCTGGCATACTGGGCGATCACCGTGGCCAAGGCCACCCCGTCGGCGCGCATACCCTGCACCTGGACGAAGTACAGGTCGAGGCCAATGTTGAGCGCGTTGCCAACGATGGTGAGCAGCATGGGCACCCGGGCGTTTTGCATGCCTAGAAACCAGCCATTGAACACGTAAAGCCCGATGGTGGCCGGGGCCGCCCAAATCCGGACGTAGTAGTATTCGCGCCCCAGCTCAAACACTGATTCTTCGCCCGGAATCAGCCAAAAAGCCAGCCGCTCGATGGGGATTTGCAGAGACACGAAGCTAAGCCCTGCCGCCATCGCCACCAGCAGGGCTTGCAGCAGCAAGCGAAACTGCCCCTTTTCATCGCGCTGCCCGAAAGCCTGCGCCGTGAGGCCGGTGGTGCCCATGCGCAAGAAGCCCATGCCCCAGTACAAAAAGTTGAAGATCATCCCTCCTAGGGCCACTGCGCCCAGGTAAGCAGGCTCCGCTTGGCGCCCCATCAGCGCGGTATCGACCATGCCGAGCAGCGGCACCGAAAGGTTGCTGAGGATGTTGGGGATGGCCAGGCGAAGGATTTGGCGATTCATGCGGTAGGGATGCGATTCCGCTTCATTGCGAGTGTCGACGCAGGCATGGTTGCCTATCCCCCTACCACCACTTCCAGCAGTTCGTCAGGCTTGAAGTAGCGGCGCACCAGCGGGGCGATTTCCTGCGGCTGCATCGCCTGGATCACGTCGAAGCGGCGGTCGATGGCTTCGAAGCTCAGCGCGTGCATAAAGGCATGGCGCATGATATCGCCCAGTTGAAAGGCGGTCTCGCGCTGCGAGAGGTTGCGACCGATCAGGTAGTTTTTCACCAGATTCAGCTCGGCGGCATCCACCCCATGGTCGGCTAGGCGCTGGATTTCCATTTTGACTGCTTCGATCAGCGGCTCGACGTACTCGGTCCCTGTATCGGCTTGAATCACGAGATGCCCACCGTATTTGAGGGCGGCCCAAGCTGAGTAGATACCGTAGGTGTAGCCTTTTTCCTCGCGGATATTCTTCATCAGGCGGGAGCCAAAGTACCCACCCAAGATGGTGTTGACCACCGTGAGGCGATAAAAATCTGGGTGAGAGCGGGGCAGCCCCAGGTGGCCCATGCGCACGGTGGCCTGCATACCGGGGCGCGCGAGGTGGTGTCGACCGGTCATGGCGCGAGGGAGGGCCCCTTGGGCCTGCGAAGGTGGTGGCGAGTACGCATGCCGAGGCGCTAGGCCCAGGGTCGCATCGAGTTGAGCCAGCACCGTAGCAGGGTCAAATTTGCCCACCACGGCCACGTAAGCATTGCCTGGCTGCAGAACTGTCGCTTGGTACTCGCGCAACTGATCGAGGGTGATCGCCTCTATGGCGGCCCGGTCGACGCTCACACCGTAGGGGTGATCCACTCCGTAGAGCCGCTGCCCAAAGTGCCGCTGGGCCAGGTAGCTCGTTTTCTGCTCATCAACGGCCAGTTTGCCCAGGTCTCGTGTTTTCATCTGGGTCCACTCCTCCTCGGGCATGGTCGGTGCCAAAACCACCTGCGCCAGCAGCGGAATCACCTCACCAAGCTTCGCGGTGACGGTGTCGAGCTTGAAAGCTAGCGCTTCTTCTTCCACTTCGTGATACAGCCAGGCCCCATGCCCGTCTAGCCGCTGGGCCAATGCCAGGCTATCATGCTGCTCAGTGCCCTCCATCATCAGGCGCGCCGTGCGCGAGGCCACCCCAGGCGCTGGCTGCAAGGCCATGCCCGCCCGAAACACGACCTGCACCTCTGCCACCTCGCTGTGGCCAAAGGGCAAAAGATACACCGGAAGACCATTGCTCAGCCTCGCGGGCTGATAAGCAGGCAGTCGAACGGGCGCAAGGGGCTGCGCAGGGGGGGGAGTGCTACGGTCGAGCATGTGAAGAGGTTGGATGGATAAGGGGGGGGAGACAAGAATCAGCGGCAAAATGGGCATAGGGGAGTAGGACTCGCCTATATGAACGGTCAGGGGTACAAAGGTATAAGGGTATGAGGGTATAAGGGTATGAGGGTATAAGGGTATGAGGATATAGGGTAGTTAGGCACAGCGTTTACCTACCGTTCATATTGGCTCACTCAGTGGCCGCGCCCAGCGGCTATCTTTACTTTCGATTACGAACTACTGGTTACGAACTTTGAATCACGTACCCTACTCATGGCTGTCCTAGGCTCAGGCACCATATCGCCCACGATGCGGGCACCCAATAGGCTGAGGGGAATCCCTCCGCCAGGATGAACGCTGCCTCCGCAGAAAAAGAGGTTTTCAATCTTACGAGAAAAATTGGGATGACGCAGAAAGGCGGCGAATTTGTTGTTGGAACTGCTGCCATAGAGCGCCCCCAAATACGAAGAGGTCTTACTCTGGATGGTACGTGGCTCCAAAATGGCTTCGGCCTCGATCAAGGGGGCGAGATCTACTTGCAGCATCTCACTCAACTTGTCGATGATGCGACTACGCGCCTGCGGAATCAGCGCATCCCAGTCCTGCCCAGTGTCGCAGGGCACGTTGATCATGGTAAACCAGTTTTCGCAGCCTGCGGGTGCGTCGCCAGGGTTGCGCTTGCTGGTAATGTTGACGTAGACTGTGGGGTCTGAAAAGATGCTCTGCTTCTCCCAGATATAGCGAAATTCCTCCTGATAGTCGTCGCTGAAAAAGATGTTGTGGAGATCCAGCTCGGGAAAGGTTTGCCGCACGCCCCAATAAAAAATCAGTGCCGAGCTGCTACGCGGCTGCCGCAACGTGCGCTCAGGCGCAGGCTGATCGGGCAAGAGGCGACGGTAGGTAGGCACCACGTCAGCGTTGCTCACCACCACCTCGGCAGCAACTTTTTCCTGCCCGATGCGCAAGCCCAGAGCCCGCCCATTTTCCACCAAAATTTGATCCACGGGAGTGTCGAAGTGAAACTGCACCCCCAGGTCCATCGCCAGTCGATAGAGGCTATGGGTAATCTGATACATGCCGCCTTGGGGAAAATAGGCACCCAGATTGTACTCCAGATGCGGAATGATGTTGAGCGTGGCGGGTGCCTGGTAGGGATCAGAGCCGTTGTAGGTGGCATAGCGATCGAAAAGCTGCACGATGCGCGGATCGCGAAAATAGCTCGCGTTGGCGCGGTGCATGCTGCGAGAGGCGTCGATGCGATGAAGCTGGAAGATGGAGCGAATGGTCTCTGGAGCCAGGAATGTGCTCAGCTTGTGCATCGCCTTTTCCAGAAACACGTGGCTGGTGATGTCGTTGAGTTCACGGCTCTTTTCCAACAGGCGACGCACGTGCTCGGCGGGCTCACCCGTTTGGGCTTCTACCTCTTGGGCAAATTGCTCTGGCTCGGCCAGAGCCTTGAGCCGCAAGCCATCTGGCCAAAAATAGTGCGTGATCACCGACAACTGCTCGTAGGCAAAGTAGTCAGCGGTATGTTTTTCGGCCAAGGCAAACAGGGCCTCCACCTGCTCGGGCAGGGTGAAGAGCGAGGGGCCCGCGTCGAAGCGATAGTCGCCTACCCGGATCTCGGAGAGCTTCCCTCCTGGGTAGCCATTCGCTTCGAATACCTGCACCCGATACCCTTTGGCCGCGAGGCGAATGCTAGTAGCGATGCCACCAATACCGGCACCAACGATCAAGGCGGTAGGAGAAGTCATGGGCTGTTTCACAGGCTAGAGGTCAAATGATATACTTCAAAGTGGTGGAATGGTAGAGTGGTTGATTTATTGAATAGCCTTGTTATCAATAAGTTATAGTGCCTTATAACTCTACAATCCTTGCGCCATGTAGGATAGATAGCAATTGACGAGTCGTAAATCAACCAGTCAAACCATCGGACCAGGGGAAATTGTTCGTCAGATCAGGAAAAAGGCATGGATGCTCACCCAATCTGCGCAAAGCCCGTGTAAGGCTGCAACGCCTCGGGTATGCGGATGCTGCCGTCGGCTTGCTGATGATTTTCGAGCAAGGTGGCCACGATGCGAGGCAGAGCCAAGGCCGAGCCATTGAGCGAATGTAGAAGCTGCGTCTTGCGATGAACGTCGCGGTAGCGCAGCCTGAGGCGATTGGTCTGGTAGGTTTCGAAGTTAGAAACCGAACTCACTTCGAGCCAGCGCTCCTGGGCCGCACTAAAAACCTCCAGGTCGTAGGTTTTGGCTGCGGTAAAGCTCAGGTCGCCGCCGCAGAGGGCCAGGCGACGAAAGGGCAGCTCCAATTTGCGCAGCAAGCCTTCGACGTAGCCGGTCATTTCCTCTAGGGTGTCGTAGGAGCGCTCGGGCAGGGTGATTTGGACCAGCTCGACTTTATCGAATTGATGAAGGCGGTTGAGGCCCTTGACGTCTTTGCCGTAGGAGCCCGCCTCACGACGAAAACAGGGGGTGTAGCCACAATTTTTGACCGGCAAATCCGCTGGTTCCAGGATCACCTCGCGGTACAGGTTGGTGATGGGCACCTCAACGGTAGGAATCAGGTAAAATCCATCCCGCTCGATGGCGTACATCTGTCCGTCCTTGTCGGGCAATTGCCCGGTACCAAAGCCCGAAGCCTCGTTGACCATCAGGGGCGGCATGATTTCGAGGTAGCCAGCCTCGCGCGCCTGATCCAGAAAGAAAGCAATCAGCGCACGCTGTAGTCGTGCGCCCATCCCTTTGTACACTGGAAATCCAGCTCCGGTAAGCTTCACCCCCAGTTCCCAATCGATGATGTCATGGGTGCGAGCCAGCTCCCAATGAGGCTGAGCCGGGAAGTCAAAAGATGGTATTTCTCCTTTTTGGTAAATAGTCACATTTTCACCTGCCCCTTGGCCTACGGGCACCGACTCATGCGGGAGGTTGGGCAGTTGGGTAAGGAGCCGATGGATCTCCTCTTCGGTGGTCTGCACCTTGGCTTCCAGGTCTTTAATTTGCTGCTTGAGGTCGCCAGTACGAGCTTTAGCGGCCTCAGCCTCAGAGGCTTGACCATTTTTTACTAGCTCACCGATCTGCCTGGCTACCTGCTTGCTCTCGCTGCGCATGGCTTCGAGCTCGGTGAGCGACCTGCGGCGCAGTTCGTCGTATTGGAGCAGTTGATCTACCTGCGCTTGCGCGGCGGAAATATGCTTTTTTTTCAGGCCTTCGATCACAGCCTGAGGGGTTTGGCGTATTTTTTGAATCTCCAGCATGGTGCGAATGAGGGCAAAGATATCGTTGCACCTTCCGCGTGAGGAAGGCTTTTCGCTGCGAAATAACAAAAACCTTAGTACATTCGTAGAAACGGAGTAAGAAAATTAGCCACTGAGCCCAAGATTTACTTGCAAAAGTGACCTCAGTTTCTTTACATTTGTGGGACTTTTCAGTCCTTTCCTTCTCTTTCTCCGATTCCCACTGGAGTTCTACACACAAGCTATTTTCCCTTACTTACCCATTGCGGGACCCTACAGTCATCTAGCTTCCCTCGATGCATCCCGTTGTCATGGGAGTTAATGCCTCTCTTTTCTATGTACGACATTATTGAACTGAATAACAACGATATCTCTGACCTAAGAGACATCGCCAAACGACTTGATATTGGAGATTTTGAAAAACTGGGAAAGCAAGACCTGATTTTTAAAATACTCGATAAACAGGCAGTGATGCCTGCTGGTGCCGTTTCTGCCATAAAAACCACCTCGCCACCTGCGGTCGAATCGCCTGAGCCTGAAGGCCGCCGCGATACCCCTCAACCTCAAGCGAAGGACGAGCAGGCCAAGCCCGAGGACGGCGCTAATCAGGCCCCCCAAGCCAAAGAGGAAGCGCTAGGGGAATCGAAAGCTCGTCGCACTCGACGCAAGTCCAAGGCTCAACCCGATGAGCCTCAGCAAGATCAAAAGAAAGAGCAGGCCAATACCAAACCTGAGGAAGTGCCCGATTCACCTCGAGCCAACCAAGTCGAAGCGCGCAACAACGGCAATCAGTCCGACCACAAGTCCTCGGATAATAGCAACAGCGACCGACGTCGCACAGCCCGACGCAAGCGCAGCGACCAGGGGATTGAAGATGATAACAAGAAATCGTCTCAACGCTCACCCAACCAGTCGCGGAGTAGCCATCGTCCCGACCAAGACCAACGTAACCAGCGCCGCCAAGATCAGAGCAACCGTCAAGACCAGAGCAATCGCCAAGATCAAAGCAATCGCCAGGATCAGAGCAACCGTCAGGATCGCTCGAATCAGAAAAACGACCAACGAGGCGAAAGCAATCAGGCAGCCCTGAGCGAGCTCGAAGGAGCCATCACCAATCAAGGGGTGCTCGAATTGATCCCCGAAGGCTATGGGTTTCTGCGTTCAGCGGAGTACAATTACCTGCCTTCGCCTGACGATATTTACGTTTCGCCCTCTCAGATCAAGCTCTTTGGTCTCCGGACGGGCGATACGGTCAAGGGACAAATTCGCCCGCCCAAAGAAGGGGAGCGCTATTTTGCTCTACTCAAAGTCGAAACCATCAATGGCCGTACCCCCGATCAGGTGCGCGACCGCATCCCTTTCGATCACCTCACACCGCTCTTCCCGCAGGAGCGCTTCAAGCTGGCTGAATCAAAGGAACAGAACAAAGATCTTTCGCTGCGCATCGTCGATCTGTTTTCCCCTATCGGTAAGGGACAACGCGGCCTGATCGTGGCCCAACCCAAAACGGGCAAGACGGTGCTGCTGCAAAAAGTAGCCAACGCCATCGCCAACAACCATCCAGAGGCATACTTGCTCATCCTGCTCATCGACGATCGCCCGGAGGAGGTGACCGACATGGCTCGCAACGTGAACGGTGAGGTGATTGCCTCGACCTTTGATGAGCCTGCCGACCGACACGTACAGGTGGCTTCCATCGTGTTGGAAAAAGCCAAGCGCATGGTCGAATGCGGACAGGATGTTGTCATTCTACTAGACTCGATCACCCGCCTGGCCCGCGCCCACAACACGGCTATGCCCGCCTCGGGTAAGATCCTCTCGGGTGGGGTCGACGCCAACGCACTGCACAAGCCCAAGCGATTTTTCGGAGCAGCACGTAACATCGTGTTCGGTGGCTCACTCACCATCTTGGCCACAGCCTTGATCGATACTGGCTCAAAGATGGACGAGGTCATCTTCGAAGAATTTAAGGGTACCGGCAACATGGAGCTGCAACTCGACCGTCGCCTGGCCAATCGCCGGGTTTATCCCGCCATCGATGTCATGGCATCGGGCACTCGGCGGGAAGACTTGCTCATGGACCCGCAGGATATCTCCCGGGTCTGGGTGCTACGCAAGTTTATGGCCGATATGAATCCCATCGAAGGCATGGAGTTCCTCAAGGGCCGCATGCAAAATACGATCGACAATGAGGAGTTTTTGCTCTCTATGAACGGCTGATCCCTCTGTCGATCACATCATCTAAAGGTACGGCGCAACGCACGGGGTTAACTTAAGCAAAGAGAATCAGGCAGGCTCTTCTTTGTTGAGGTGACCTTATTCAGCCTACCTTATCTCCCCCCATCTTCGGATGGCGGGGAGTTTTTTTGGTAAAAATATCTCCGCACCCCCTGCGGACTACCCCTGCCCGCATGGAATGCGGGGGTACAGTTGGGCGACAGCGCATCATTTTTTAGCGAGACAGGCGAGGAAGCAATCCGATCGTCTCCGTCTCCATGCAAATGAGTCGTTAGCTCTAACTATTTGCCATGAAATTTTGCTACCTATTTTTCCTCTTCAGCCTGGGAGCCTGCTCACTATTGGCCCAAGACCGGTCGACCTCCCTGCCACGCATGGCAGTCCTCAGCATCGATAGCCGCGGGCTGCGCCCTGATGCTCAGACCTTGGGCAGCATGGTGCGCCTAGAACTGCAAAAGATGGGCGGCTACGAGGTCATCGACCGCTACGACATGCTGGATCGGTTGCGGGACTCGATCATCGACCTGAGCGATTGCTACTCGAAGCGATGCCTGCTAGCGGCAGCCAGGCGACTAGCAGCCGATCAGATCGTATCGGGCAGTGTGGAGCGCTTGGGCGAAAAACTCTTGGTGAACCTCAAGCTGATCGATGCCAGCCAAGGCACCGTATTGCAAACCGCCATCGGCGAGTATGTGATGCTGCCCGAAGAGTTGGAATCGATGCTACGCATGACCCTCTACGAACTATTGGGCCACACACGCCAAAACAAAGCCTGGGAGGAAGCTTTGAGCTACTACGCGGTGCTGAGTGAGCCCGTGATTACCCGCCTCATCAACGATGGCCCGCGCATGGGAGTGGCTTTTTTGCAGGGCAATATGGCCGAGCGACTCCAAGCTCCCAGAGCCGAGGGTGGCTATGGGGCCTCTCCTACCCTGCTTCAGGTTGGCTATCAGCACGAGTTTCAGTACATGGGTACCAGTAGGTTTCAGGGCCTCTTGGAGGTACTGGGCCTGTTGTCGGGCTTGGAGCAGTCGATGTTCATTCCCAGCGTGGTGCTGCTCAATGGCTTTCGGGACGAGACCTACGGCCTCGAAATTGGCTTTGGCCCCTCCATCGCGCTGCGACGCATGGCCGAAGGCTACTACGACGCAGAGGGGCAGTGGCAGTTGCTCAGCGATTGGAAGCAGACTGACAGTGTCGGCCAGTTGCTGCCGCCCCCCCCGACGGTCAACCGCCTGGATCGCCGGGGAGCTTTCCAGCTCTTTTCGCGCTGGGTGTGGACCGTAGGGATCACCTTGCGCGCGGGGGCGCTCAACATCCCGATCAACCTCTACTACACCGGCGCCAGAGAGGATCGCATGGTTGGCCTCTCGATGGGATTCAACTTGCAACAGCGGCGCTGAGCATCCCTCCACGCATAAAAGCAGCTAGCCCACCAAACAGAGCTAGCCTGACACGGACTCACAATTCGCGGCTACTCCGGCACGGCACCAGTTGAGTTTGTGAAGAGTTTTGCGTTTATTGTCACATCCATTATGCTCATCTGTCCGAAGGTGCTTCCTTGCCAAGTCTCCGCCATGCCCAGATCTGCGCCCACTACCCATGACCTCCTCCGACTCCTGCTACTGATAGGAGTCATGACTTCGGCCACACCTGGCCAGGGACAGTTTTTTCTTGCGTTTGGCGTAGGCATGGGTGGCAACATACACGAGTCTGAGCTTCAGGAGGCTAGCTATCCTTTTGACGAATACGCCTCTGCTCAGGTGGCCACCATCGGCTTTCTAGAGTCCCTCAGCCCGGGCCTGCAAACCCGGATGCGCCTGGGCTACGCTTTCTCCGCCTACCTCAAGGCCGAGGTAGATGTGATCTACGTGATGGGACTGGCTCGCATCGGTGAGCAGTTCCAAAATGGGCAGACC
>CAYVAP010000082.1:0-11108 GCA_964449365.1 uncultured Bacteroidia bacterium | reverse complement strand
GTGCGTCAATTTTCCTCGAAATATCTCGAAATTCCTCTCGACTCAAAGCTAGGGCTCTACCCCAGCTTTTTGTTCTAAGACTCATAAATGTGGCACCCCCAACATGAAGGGCTCGTTTCGGCTTACAAAGCCTCACGAGCGTGATGTGTGGAGCTCACGAGCCCCCAACATGAAGGGCTGGTGAGGCACTGTGTGCCGAAACCACCGCCGCGTGAGCGGCCCGCAGGTCTCACAAAGGCTGAAAGATGTAGCACATGAACGAGAAAAAAATGGCATAAAACCCCTTGAGAGAGTCTTAGCTGGCGAAAGACGTTCTGTTGACGCCTCACAAATGGGTGATCTTGTTTTTCTGTGAAGGGGGAGCCGCAGCCTACCTTGCATGCGCAATTACCTGATACTTGGCCCCATGTTTCTCGCTTTGCTTCGTCCGTATCGCCTAGCCATCGTGGCCATATGCCTGCTCACCCTGCTGGCGCAGGTGCTGGGGGTCATCCTGCCCATCAGCCTGGGCAAATACCTGGGGCTGCTGTTTGACTATCAGTCGCTGCGAGCTCGATGGCTGGATGGCTTGCCCGCGGGCTGGTTTGACACCATTCCTCATTTTCTGGGCTTCTTTGCAGGGGTGATGCTGCTCAAGGCGGGGGCGGATTGGGGCATGCGCTACCTGCGCCGCCGCATCAGCCTGGATTGGGTCATGGCGCTACAAGAGCAGCTATTCGCCAAGCAACTGCGCATTGCCCCTGCGGAGTACCATCAAAAGGGCACGGGTCGCTATCTGCTGCGCTGGAGTGGCGACCTGAGCAGCTTGCGTAGCTGGTTGGAGCGGGGCGTGTTTCAGGCCATGGCCGATGGGCTGCTGCTGACCCTGGCGCTGGGCTGGCTGCTGAGCCGATTTCCGCAGGTATTGGCCTGGTGGCTGCCGGGGTTGGCGTTGATGGGGCTGGGCCTCTACGGCGTGATGCGGCAGGTGTACGGGACGAGTCGCCGCCGCCGCGACATCCGCTCGCGGGTGCTGCGGCACGTGCAGCAGCGGCTGCTGGCCATAGAAACGGTGCAGGCGTACAACCGCTCGGTACCGGAGCAGAAACGGATGGCTCGCTTGCTGGGCAAGACGCGGCAGCGCGAGCTGCGCTATGCGTTTTGGCAAAGCGCCACTCAGGCGCTGGCCCCGCTGCTGGTGTACCTGCTGTTGGGCTTGCTGTTGCTGGCCTGTGCGCTCGATCCGCCGGCGGAGCCAGGGGAGCTGCTCTCGGCGCTGCTGCTGCTGGTGACCCTCAAGCCCATGGCGCGTCGCCTGCTGCAGGTGGGCCTGCACTGGACCAATGGCCGCATCGCGGCGCAGAAGCTCCAACGGCTCATGGACTTGCCCGAAGGGCAAGCAGGAACGCGGCGCTACCGTCATCAGCAGGGGCGCATCGAGCTGCGGGGCTTGCAATTTGCCTATCCCCAGGCAAAGGAGCCGCTGTCTTTTGACGATCGGCTGATCCCGGGCTCGGGGGTGTATGACTGGCCCCTGTCGCCGGGCGCAGGCAAGACCACGCTGCTGCGGCTGCTCACGGGCCTGTATCGGCCTGAGCCGGGCCAATTGTGGCTCGACGGGCAAGACGTCAGCGGTTTGGAGGGCAAAAGCCTGCGGCGACGGATCGCAGTGGTCTCGACGGCCTGGCCGCTGCTGGGGCGCACCGTGTTTGAGGCGGTGTCGTACAGCCGCGCCCGCGCCAAGCGCCCACCGGTGCAAGCCTGGCTGGATCGCTTGCAGGCCGATTTGCCCCCCGAGGAGCGCCTGGGGTTGGACCATACCATCGGGGAGGGGGGTTGTCGGCTCTCCCGCGCGCAGGCGTCCATGCTGCGCTATGTACGGGCTTTTTTGACCCAAAAGCCTTTGCTGTTGGTTGAGGGGGGAGGCGATGAACTCGATCCGCGGGTGGCCCCCAAGGTGCGCCAATGCCTGGCTGAGTGGGGTGAGACCCAAACCGTGCTGCGGCTGGGGGCCTGGCCGCAGATGACTCCCGTGGCAGCGACGCCGAGAGGCGCTGTACCGATGGAAATTTGATGGAGAATCATATAAATCTGATAAATGATGCGAACGAACCTATTATGGCCATCAGGCTTTAGCCTGCTGGTATGCCTGGCGGTGCTATGGCCGATCACCGAAAACTGGCAGCCCAAGCCACAAGACGACTTTCCCCTGTCGTACTACCCGATGTTTTCTCATCGGCGGGATAGCACCTATCGGACCTACTATTTGCTGGGCTATGACGCGCAAGGCGAGCGGCACCTGCTGCACTATGCTTATGCGGGGTCAGGCGGCTTCAATCAAGCGCGGCGGCGCATCCGCAAGCAGGCCCGGCGTGGCAAGGGCGAGGCCCTGCTGGCACGCGTGGCCGAGCGCTGGGCCAAGCGGGCTGGGGCGGATGCCCCCAAGCTGACGAGCCTGGCTTTGGCGCGGGGCGAGTTTCACCTGGAGCGCTTTTTCCTGGAAAATCAGCGCGCGCCGCTGCAAGAAGATGTCATGGCCACTTTACCCTTACCAACCGATGAATAAGCTAATGCATTCGATATACCGTTTTTGGTTTACACCGATGCCGGCCACGCGCCTGGCGATGTTGCGCCTGGCCACGGGGGGCTTTGCCCTGTGGTACCTGTTGACCCGCTGGGACATGATGATCCGCTTGGCGGGCAATGAAGTGGGCCTTTTCGCGCCGGTGGGGCTGGCGCAGCTGCTGCCTGGCCCTCTGCCGCCCGATGCCTTTACGGCGCTGTTGGCGCTCACGGTGCTGTTCAATGTGCTGTACCTGCTCGGCTGGCGCTTTCGCTACACAGGGCCTGCCTTTGCGCTGCTGCTGCTGGCGACCTTGAGCTACCGCAACTCTTGGTCGATGATCTACCACAACCGCAATGCGCTGGTGTTGCAGGTGCTGATCATCGGGCTGGTGGCGGCGGGCGATGCCCTTTCGGTCGATGCCTGGCAGCGGGCGCGCCGGGGGCAGCTTGCGCCCAAACCGGCCGAGCGATATGGCTGGCCCATTCGCTTGCTGTGCCTGGGCACCATGCTCACCTACCTGGTGTCGGGTGTGGCCAAGGTGATGGGCGACCTGGCCTGGCAGTGGATCGCCGGAGAGGCGATGCGCTCGCAGATTGCGGTGGATGCCCTGCGCAAGGTGCTACTGGGCGAGACCGCCTCGCCCCTCTTCGAGTGGCTCTATCCGTTTACCTGGCTCTTCATGGGCATGGGCATCCTGACCATGATCCTGGAACTGGGCGCGCCCCTGTTTTTGGTGGATCGCCGGCTGCGCGTGGCCTGGGCCCTGCTGACCTGGATGATGCACTGGGGCATTTTCTTCTTGATGGGCATCCGCTTTCGCTATCAGATGACGGGCATCATCTTTTTGCCCTTTTTTCAGGTGGAGCGCCTGCTGGATTGGCTCACCCCTGGGCGACGACATGCGCAGCCCCCGGTACTGGCGAATGAGACTTAGGGAACGGGGTCGGAGTGCAGGTGAATATCCCGGAGCCTGCGCGCTATCTGGTGCTGGTAGAGCAGGTCCTGGCGGAACTGGAGTAAGAGACGAACCGCGGGCTGCCTACTGGCGTTGCTTCCTGCGCCTTGAGCGCGAAGGCGGCCACACAAAAGCGGAAAACCTCTGCCGCAGGTATGCGCTTTTTTTGTAAATTCGAAAAAAAGCGCCATGCAAGAACCACCCTCCGACACCCTCGACCTCGAACTCAGCGACGGCAGCATCGTGCGCTGGGCTTACAGCCCTGCGCCGGCTGACGGCTACGAAGAAGTCTCCGTCGGTGGCCGCGTCAAGGCCCATTTCCGGCAGGTGACGCAGACCGTAGCCGCCATGGCCGAAGACCTCCAGGCCCTCTATCGCGCCGCCCAGCCCAACAAGATGAGCATCGAGTTTGGGGTGGAGATCAGCGCCGAAGCGGGAGAGCTTACCGCTCTCATCGTCAAAGGCTCCGGCAAAGGCAACCTCAAGATCACCCTGGAGTGGGAAAAGCCGAAGGTAACCGCTGAGGCTCCCCATGCGCCTGGCTCCGAAACCCCCACCGAGCATGCCTGAAGATCGCTTATTTCGCCTCCTGCAAGCCGCTACGGTCCGCGTCGGCCCCCTGGGTCAGCACGGCAGCGGCTGCTTCGTGGCCCCCGGCCTGGTCCTCACCTGCTGGCACGTGGTCGAGAAGCTGGGCGAGATCGTGCCTGTGCAGCCCTGGACGGAGCAGTCCCTTGGTCCCCGGCTATCGGCGCGGGGCATCCGGCACTTCGAGCGGCCCGACGACCTGGCCCTGCTGGCGCTGGATGAGTCGTACGACCACCCCCTGATCTGGCTGGGCGCGGGCTACCAGTTGCGCGACCCCATGGCCAGTTGGACCTACGGCGCCAAAGCCCCCGCAGGCGACAGCGCCACCCTGGACTGCGAGGGCGAATCTTACCTCCAGGACCGCTCCTACCTCAAGCTCAAGGCCGGCCAGGTAAGCCCCGGCATGAGCGGCGCGCCCATCCTCAACCAGCGCAGCGGCTGCGTCTGCGGGCTGCTGCGCTACACCCGCGATGAGCGCAGCGACCTGGGCGGGCTGGGCATCCCTACCGAGCGCATCTTCGAGCTGCTGCCTGAGTTGCAAGCTGCCCAAGCGGCCTGGCATCAGGCCCAGCCCGCCTGGCCCCAGGCTGCTGCCCGCCTGGGAGCGGCTGTGCATAGCCCGCAGTACCTCACCGCCCCCGGGGCCGTGCCGCCCAGCGGCTTTTTGGGGCGGGAGGATGAGCTACAGGAGCTGCGCCAGCGCCTGACCCGAGGCGAGGGCCGCACCCTGGCCCTGGTAAACGCCGAGGGCGGCATGGGCAAGACCACCCTGGCTGCCCGCTACTGGCAGCAGTACGGGCAGGATTACCGCTACCTGGCCTGGCTCTTCTGCGAGGAGGGCATCCTCTCCGCCATGCGCAGCCAACTGCCGCAGGCCCTGGGCATCACCGAGGCGCTCAAGCCCTATGCTGACGACGGTGAGCAGCAAGCCCGCCTGCTGCGCGACCACCTGAACGGCCTGCCGCCCGACGGCTTGCTGGTGCTGGACAATGCCAATCACCCCGACCACATCCGCGGCTTTTTGCAGGTGATGGGCGGCCTGCGCTGGCACGTGCTCATCACCTCGCGCTGCGCCAAGGTGATGCCCGACCCGGAGAGCGAAATGCCCATCAACCACCTGCCGCTCCCGCTGGCGCGCGAGCTGTTTTTGCGTCATTACCGCGAAGAGGGACCGGCGTTTGCTGGCTTGCTGGAGCGCTTTCTGCGGGCGGTGGGTTACAACACCCTCTGCATCGAGATCTACAGCAAAAACCTGCGCGAAGGCGCTGGCTGGGGCCTGGACTTCGCCGGGCTGCTGGCCAAGCTGGAGCAAAACCGCCTCACCCTGGGCGAGGACAGCTTCGAGATCGCCACCGACTATACCCTCAACGTGCAGAAGGTAGAGGTGCGCTCCAGCGACGACCTGATCGCCGCCCTCTACGATGTAGCCGGGCTGGATGAGCGACAGCCCGCGCTGCGCGACCTGCTGCTGCAACTGGCCCTGCTGCCGCCTGAAAACCACAGCCCCCAGATTTTACAGGCCCTGCTCAGCGCCGATAGCCCCCAAGCCCTCAAGCGGCAGCTAGAGCAACTGCTACGCCTGGGCTGGCTGGGCAGCGACGGCAAGGGCCACCGCCTCAGCCCGGTGGTGCAGAAGATCATGCTGGAGCGCTACCCCGAGCGGAAATGGGAGGTGGGGGAACCGATGGTGGGGAAATTAGGGGAGATTTTTGCGCAAGAAAGCTATTTACATCTCAAAAATCTGGCAGGGGCGATTCCTTTTGCCGAAATCGCCCGGGAAATGCTTGGCTACCTGACAGTTGAAGACAGCAAGGTTGGTCGGCTGTATGATGGGCTTTGGACCTACTATCAAAGCATCGGAAACCTGGCTACTGCCATAGCATGTGCCCAACATGAGGAAAGGGTCGCCCAAGCAATTGACGACCCATATCTACTTTCGGTGAGTTATGAACGACTTGGTACGAGCTTTCTCAGCTTAGGGAAAGTCGAGCAGGCCCTGGCGTTCTTTCAAAAATGCAACCAACTCAGCGAGGAACTCTGCCAGGCCAATCCCCAGTCGGAGTCGCTCAAAAACGGCCTCGCCGTCAGTTATAGCAAGCTGGGCGACCTTTTCCAGGCCCAGGGGAAAGTCGCGCAGGCCCTGGAGTTCTTTCAAAAAGACCTTAAACTCAGCGAGGAACTCTGCCAGGCCAATCCCCAGTCGGAGTCGCTCAAGCGCGGCCTCGCCATCAGTTATGAAAGGCTGGGCGACCTTTTCCAGGCCCAGGGGAAAGTCGAGCAGGCCCTGGAGTTCTTCCAACAATGCAACCAACTCAGCGAGGAACTCTGCCAGGCCAATCCCCAGTCGGAGTCGCTCAAAAACGGCCTCGCCGTCAGTTATAGCAAGCTGGGCGACCTTTTCCAGGCCCAGGGGAAAGTCGAGCAGGCCCTGGCCTTCTTTCAACAATACAACCAACTCAGCGAGGAACTCTGCCAGGCCAATCCCCATTCGGAGTCGCTCAAAAACGGCCTCGCCATTTCTCACCAAAACCTCGGCAACCTCTTCCAGGCCCAGGGGAAAGTCGCGCAGGCCCTGGAGTTCTTCCAACAATACAACCAACTCAGCGAGGAACTCTGCCAGGCCAATCCCCGGTCGGAGTCGCTCAAAAACGGCCTCGCCATCAGTTATGAAAGGCTGGGCGACCTCTTCCAAGCTCAGGGGAAAGTCGAGCAGGCCCTGGCCTTCTTTCAAAAAGAGACCAAACTATTTGAGGAACTCTGCCAGGCCAATCCCCAGTCGGAGTCGCTCAAGCGCGGCCTCGCCATTTCTCACCAAAACCTCGGCAACATCCACCGAGAAAAGGGGGAATTTGAGGAAGCCCAGAAGCACTATCTACGATTTAGCGACTTGATGGAAGAGCTTCTTGAGGCCAATCCCCATTCGGAGTCGCTCAAAAACGGCCTCGCCATCAGTTATGAAAAGCTGGGCGACCTTTTCCAGGCCCAGGGAAAAGTCGCGCAGGCCCTGGAGTTCTTTCAAAAAGACCTTAAACTCAGCGAGGAACTCTACCAGGCCAATCCCCAGTCGGAGTCGCTCAAAAACGGCCTCGCCGTCAGTTACAGCAAGCTGGGCGACCTTTTCCAGGCCCAGGGGAAAGTCGCGCAGGCCCTGGAGTTCTTTCAAAAAGACCTTAAACTCAGCGAGGAACTCTGCCAGGCCAATCCCCATTCGGAGTCGCTCAAGCGCGGCCTCGCCATCAGTTATGAAAAGCTGGGCACCATCCTCCAGGCCCAGGGGAAAGTCGAGCAGGCCCTGGCCTTCTTTCAACAATCCAACCAACTCAGCGAGGCACTCTGCCAGGCCAATCCCCAGTCGGAGTCGCTCAAGCGCGGCCTCGCCGTCAGTTACTCTAAGCTGGGCACCATTTTCCAGGCCCAGGGGAAAGTCGAGCAGGCCCTGGAGTTCTTTCAACAATACAACCAACTCAGCGAGAAACTCTGCCAGGCCAATCCCGAGTTGGAGTCGCTCAAGCGCGGCCTCGCCGTCAGTTATAGCAAGCTGGGCGAGATTTTCCAGGCCCAGGGAAAAGTCGCGCAGGCCCTGGAGTTCTTTCAAAAAGACCTTAAACTCAGCGAGGAACTCTGCCAGGCCAATCCCCATTCGGAGTCGCTCAAGCGCGGCCTCGCCGTCAGTTATAGCAAGCTGGGCGAGATTTTCCAGGCCCAGGGGAAAGTCGCGCAGGCCCTGGCCTTCTTTCAACAATACAACCAACTCAAAGAGGAACTCTGCCAGGCCAATCCCCATTCCTATGAGCTGATCAATGGGCGGGCGATCAGCTATGCCAAGCTTGGGGAGTTGCATCGAGACATGGGGCAGCCCGCCGAGGCCCGCGCTTGGTTCGAGCAGGCGCGGGAGATCTGGCAGGCGCTGAGCGCAGAGGTGAATATCCCGGAGCTTGCGCGCCATCTGGCGCAGGTAGAGGAGTACTTGGCGGAACTGAAGTAAGACGGACCTGCAGGCTGCTCGATGGCGTCGCTTCCTGCGCCTTGAGCGCGAAGGTGGCCACGAACGGAACATTACTCACCATTCACGCAATGTCTTGCGTGGAGGTACGCAATGCCTTGCGCTAACCCTATGCCTTCCCCCTCGTCAGGAGGACCAATGGCGAGGCCTTTGAGATAGCCCCACGGATGCGTCGGCGTCCGTGGGGCTTTTTTCATGGCCACGCGTGAAGCTGATCTCACAACGAGGGAAATTTGATCGCGCTCAACCAGCCGGATAGAGAAGTAACCTCAGGTTAGGGCGCTTTTGCTCTGCCTGGGGTCCTATGTCCTTCTCACAAATCGGGGATCTTGTCCTTCGGGAATGAGCGGGCCTGCTCTACTTTTGAATCAAATCAATCCCTAACCCGTTGGTCTCATGTCTGCTTATCTACGATGGATCTTTTTTGCCCTGGCCCTGCTCTTGAGCACGGAGCTCGCGGCGCAGTCTAACCCCTCGCCCTTTCGCGAGACGCGCTTTCAGCTCTCGCTGAGTAAAAAGTGGAAGCTCAGCGACAAGGTCGATCTGCGCTTCAACCAGACGATTCAGTACACCCCCGATCTCTCCTTCCTGCCCTGGCTCGACAACGGGCAGGAAGATGCGGACCTCTCGGACATTGACTTCGTGGATGAGTCGTTGGTGTTTCCGCAGTCGGATAGTTGTGCCCTTAACCCTGACACCAACCGCCGAGCGGCTACCAGAGATGATGATGACGACGACGATGACGACGATGACGATGATGATGACGATGACGACGATGATGATGATGATGATGATGATGATGATGATGATGACGATGACGATGACGACGACGATGATGACGACGACGACGGAAACGACACCAGTGGAGATCCCAATGATGATGATAACGGTGATGACGAGGAGACTGATCAAACGGATGGCGATGCGGGCGAAGAGGATACGGATGAAGAGCAAACGGAAGCAGAAGTGGTCCCCTGCGACTCTATTGCGGCCAATGGAGGAAATTCCTCTTCTCAGAGCGGCGATGATGATGACGATGATGACGACGAAGATCGCTTTTGGGATCACCTGCGGGGTGCCAGTACCCTGGCGGTGCGCTGGGAGGCGTTGGAATGGCTGGCTTGGGAGAATGGATATCAGTTGTCTTTTCGTCCGGGCAACGAATCTCAACGCTTGTACAGCGACCTGCGCATGAGCCGCGATTTAGGCAAATTGTGGGAGCTAGACGGGCGGCTGCGCTACCAGCACGACTTTGCCTATGACGAGGACGACGAGGAGTGGGACCGCCGCAACTACCTGCGCACCCGGGCCCGACTGACCCTCGATGGGGAAGCGCAACCTTCTCTGCAAGCTGAGGCGGTGTACCGTATCCGCGAGGAAGACAGCGAGTGGGACCGGGTACGGGTGGCGCTAGGCTTGAGTGTTCCTTTCCTGAAAGACCACAAAATTGCGTTTCAATACCAGTACCAATACCGCTTTGGGCGCGAGCGCAACGCGACTTCCACGGACTTTAAGGTAGCCCTCCGCTTTCGTCTGTAGCCATACCAGTGGCCAGGCTCACTCCTCCCCATTTACGATTATTTTTTTGTCAAAACATAACTCGTTTTATCATGTATTCAAACACCATCAAAACAGGTTACATTTGCCGCGACATCGAAGTAGCAGACCTAAACTCCAATGACATTTCCAGCCGTGCGCCTCAAGTCGGCGACATGGCCTGCTTTGAAGTGCTGCACCTGGGCAAGCACCAGAAAATCCAAGATCACCAGGGGATCAACCGCACTTTGATGCCGGGCGACCGGGTGATGATAGCCTTTGGGGCTCGCTACGCCAGTGCCCAGTTTGAGGGGTATGTGCCAGCGGGGCCCCGCGAGGAGTATCACCTGCTGGGGCAGGGGGGAGTAGTCGGCGAGGTGGCCTCTGCCCATGTCAAATACCGAGGCATAGGCCCCACCAAGCTGCGCATGATTGGCTATGCAGTCGATGCGCAAGGGCAGGTCATCAACACGCACTATCAGGCACGGCCTCGGCCCCAGGAGCGTACCCTGATGCGTCCGCGCACCATTTTATCGGTGGGATCGAGCATGGACAGTGGCAAGACCACCACCGCAGCCTACCTGGGTCATGGCTTTCAGCGGGCCGGGCAGCGCGTGGCGTTTATCAAGCTCACAGGTACCTGCTACATGAAAGATGCCCAACTGGCCCAGGATATGGGCGCAGCCATCGCCCTGGACTTCTCGCACTTTGGCTTTCCCTCCACCTACCTCTATGACGCCGAGACGCTCACGGAGCTGTTTCACCATTTCCTTTATGCGGTGCAGGTGGTGGTGCCCGACGTGGTGATCATCGAAATCGCCGATGGCTTGCTGCAACGCGAGACCGCTGCCCTGCTGCAACACCCGGCTTTCATGCGCAAAATCGACCATGTGGTCTTTTCCAGCGGCGATAGCCTGAGTTTGCTAGGGGGCTTGCAGGTCTTGCGCCAGTATGGCCTCACCCCCACCGCTCTGAGCGGCCTGATCACGGCCAGCCCGCTGCTCATGCAAGAGGCTCGTGCCTTTACTGATCTACCTTTGCTGGACCTCGACGCCTGCGCCGATCCGGCGCGCCTGGCTACGGTCTTCACCGATGTCACCCTCGCGGTGTCGGCCCTGGCGGCTTAGCCAGCCCACGACTGGTCATTAGTTGCGCGGTTCAAAGTCAACTTGGCCGCTTGAGATGACCTCCAAGAAAGCCAATGTGAACGGGGAGGGGGATCAGCGTACCTTATTTCCCTAGCCGTTCAAATAGGTAAGACGCGGCGCATGAACCGCAAACACTGCCCTCCGGCCTGACGGGAGGGCAGTTTTTTTTCATCTACCAGTGGAAAGAGTTCAAAGTTCCTGGTTCAAAGTTAGAAGTTGAATGTGCTAACTACCAAGCAGTTATGTCAACTCGAAATGGTAAGTAACTTCGTTCCCAATCCACTAGTCATTAGTTTCGACGTTCAGGCGGCCCTTTTGGCAAAGCTACGCCAT
>CAYVAP010000081.1:0-11291 GCA_964449365.1 uncultured Bacteroidia bacterium | reverse complement strand
AAATGGTGATCTCCTTCGAGTCCTTCGTGGTTAAGCGACATTTTGAGATGTACCCAGTTTCTTGAGGTCGTCGAGCGATTGCTGAAGCCTGATCGGTAACAACTTCAGATCAATGAGCAGTGGGGAGATTTATCATTTCGAATCCCGAATTTCGGATTTCGAATTTTGAATCTCCCGCAACGCCTTGAGGGCCTCGGCGATGCCTTGGAGTAGCAGCAGCGCGAAGCCCAGAGGCACGCTAAATTTGATCAGCCAGCGGGCGGGGAGACCGCCGGGGTCGGGGGAGCTTTCGCCGATTTGATACGCATTGAAGGCGAAGGCCCAACTGCGGTCGATCACTAGCAGGCAAAAAGGCATCAAAAAGAGCAGGGTCCCCAGCAGGTTGACCCAAGCGCGACGGCGGGCCGACATGCGGGCGTAAAATACGTCCACCCGCACGTGGGCGTCAACTTTGAGGGTATAAGCCATCCCGATCAAAAACATCGCCGCAAAGAGATGCCACGCCAGCTCCTGCATCCATACAGCAGTTTGGTTGAAGAGATAGCGCATGGCCACGTCGTAGCCAATCAGCAGCACCAGCGCCGTGCTGAGCCAGGCGATGAGCCGCCCGCTCCATTCGCTGAGGGTTTCGATCAGGTGGATGATGGCTCTCAAGGGGCAACAAAATTAAGTAACGCTCAAAAGATAAATTCCGCTTTTGACTTGATCTATTGCCCGCATCTTCCGCGACAGTTGGGGCCCCTTACCCCAACTTCGCGTGGAGAAAAAGCCTCATTTGGCCCGCCAAACTCGGTTTTTTATTCGAGCCTGGGCCCCTTAATCCCAGCCTCTCATGGTCTGCAAACAAGATCTCTGCGCAAAATCGGGAGGTTATTTTCCTCGCGTTACTAAGGGGATCAAGGTCGACTGCTACCCAAAGATGAAAAACTTTGCTTGACCAACCAATGCTTATGAATCACCGGAGTACCTTCAGCAGCTTGACGGCTTCGAAGTAATTGTTGGCCGAAGCCTCCTGCAAAGATTGGATGGCCGTAACGGTATCGCGGGGATTTTGGCGCAGCAAAAGCAAAAAGCCGTAATAATACTGCCCCGAAGGCCAGCCTTTGCGAGCCGATAGCTGCGCGTAGCGCAGGGCTTTCTGTTCGTCTTTTTCTACTCCCAGACCAGAGTGATACATGTAAGCCAAGAGGTAGGCCCCCGACCCATCGAGCATCGGTCCGGCGGCTTCTAGCTTCTCGACGCTCGATCGGTAGAGATAGGCTGAATTTTCTTCTTTGGCTTCGGTAAAGAAGCGCTTGCCGGTGGAGAGTTTTTTTTCCAACTCGATGCGCTGGGCTTTGCTGAGCTGATTGCCATCCATGGCCGAGCGAGCCGGGGCCACTCGGGCGTTGGCCTTAGGGGTAGACTCCGCGTCGCTCGTCGACGATGAGCTGCCTTGATCAGTCGCCTGAGTGGAGGTGCCTTCTTCGGGCGACTCTGCCGGGGCCATGCTGCGGGCGTTGCTCTGATTCTCGGCCAAAGCATCAGGCTCGCTAGCCATATTAGCTTGGGCGGTCTGTAGCCGCTCCTGGGTACGCGCTTTGGCTTTCGCATCGAAATTGGCCAAGGCAGGATCATCCATCAAGTCGGTAGCTGCTTGATAGTAGCTAGTAGCCTGCGGGTAATTCTGACGATTAAATTCTTCGTCGCCTGCGTTGATATAGGCTTGGGCCATCTCGACCTTGGGAAGCAGCGTATCGCTTTGCCCCATTTGCTTGAGCTTTTGCTGAGCTTTTTCCCACTCCTCGATGGCCGAGGTATAGTTGCGCGCTTCAAAAAACCCCTCCCCATTCAGGATGTATTGCTCAGCCGACTCCGGCAGGGACAGGTCGCGGCTGGCAGTCATCTCATTGCGGCGCTGCTGGGCTAGCTGCAATTTGTCAGACGCTTGCTTGACTTCCTGCTTGTTGTCGGCGTAAGAAAGGGCGCTATCGTAGAGCGCTATCGCGCTGCGCAGGTCGCCCGCCTCCATTTTTTCATCAGCTTGAGCGATGAACTCGCCGTAGCGATTAGGTTCGCCGGGCCAGGCCGCGATGGTGATCAGGGCCAGCAGCACAATCACAATAGTGGCAATCCCCAGGTTGCGACCCAGGTTGTTGGGCGAAGACTGCGGCTGGGGACTTTGGTCGGACTGGACCTCGCCGCTAGCTGCCTGCTGCTCAGCGCCTTGCGATGCCGCCGCGCCATCCCCCTGAGCTTGGGGCAACTGCTCTACCTGCAGCAGATAGCAGGAGTAGTTATCCTCGGTAAAAGACTCACTCAGCTTTTTGATTTCTGCCAGTATCGACTTCGGATCACCCGATTCGTCTGCCTTGAAAAGGTGTGCCAGGGTCGAGCGATCTACCTGATCGCTAATGCCATCGGTAGTCAGCAGGAAGTAGTCTCCCCGATGCAATTGGCTCACCGGGAGGGTCCGCACCTGCATGGACTGTGGCTGGTCGCTACCAGTGATCAGGGCTTGGGGGTTGCCTGTCTCCTGCGAGGGCGAAGTGAGCTTTTGCTGCTTCTGATCGTAGTGATAGAGCTGGCTATTGCCGACCCACGCCATAGTAACCTGCTGATCGCCAAGGTGCAACAGCGCCACGGTGGTAGCCATGCCTTTGTTGTCGGGGTGAGCATCTTTGTAAGCTTTGAGGGCTTCTTCGGCAGTGTGCAGCGCCCCATCGAGGTAAGCCTGATTGACTTCGCCGCTGCGCGGAGGGCTACTAGCGAAGTACTTGGCAAAGCTCAGGGCTACCAATTTGGCAGCAACCTCTCCCACGTTGGGGCCTCCTTCGCCGTCGCAAACCACAAAGAGTCGCTCCTCAGGGTTGGCCTGGTTGTGAAGGGGAAAGATGAAGTCTTCGTTGAAGGCACGACTGCCGGACTCGTGCAGGGCTACCGGTTGCTTGATCTGGATCTTCATTGACATATGCGTTGGAGCTAGCTCTCATCTGGGTCTGGGGAGGCCCGACTTACTTAACCTGCTGAAGCCGTTTCAATTACTAGCTAATAGTTCTTGCGCTACTTGAGGCCTAAATATAATTTTTCTCTTTGAAATTTCACCCCTCAAGCAGTCTTTTCGCACATAATCTTTGCCTCTACCCTCGGAATTAACGCAGAAGGTCGGTCTAAGATCCCCTTAATGTGCCAATGACTCAGCGATATGAACGGGCCATAGGGGGGATAGGGGATGGGGGGTATGAGGGAATAAGCAGGCTGTGCAGAATTTTTAGAAAAAGGGTGTCGTGTTTTTGACCTCGATCTTTCAGAAGCCCAATATCAAAGCCATCACGCCAGCACTTGGACCGCGTAGCGGTCCAACCTTGGTAGCACGGGTTACATGCCGCTTGAGTGACCTTGGCAAGGTCGAACTTCTCCTCGTGGGTCGGGCGCTTGGGGTACGACCCCGCTGGGGTCGACCCGTGTAGCGCGGGATCTATGCTAACAAGGTTGAACCCCGCTGGGGTCGGCCCGTGTGGCGGTCGCCAGGCACAGTTTCGGCACAGGCCAGCCCCCATATTGGCTCACTCAGGAGCTGCACCTGCGGAGCAACCCTACGACATTCAATTATGAATCACGAATTTCGAATTATGTCCACCGGCTACTGCACCTCGATGGTGCTCAGCAGGCGAATGTCGCTCAGATCGCTGTAGTCATACTGATAAAAGCCATCTTCGCCCACCATCAGCAGAATCTGCGGCACCGGGATCACGTCGAAGGCGTGAATGTCAGCAAAGTGGGCCAATTGGTTTTCGTCGATGGCCATGACATCACTGGCGTCATACACCTTAAGCCCTTCGTCGCCGTCGCAAATAAAGAGCACCCCGTCGCGGATACCTAGCCCGTGGGGATTGTGCATGGGGTAAGAGGCCACCAGCCAGGGGTTGTCGATATCGCTGATGTTGACCACGTCGAGTTGGTTGAGGGTGCTACCGCAGGTGGTGCCCCCGCGCAGGGTTACGTAGGCATATTCGCCTTGGGCCACCACCGGATCGCAACTGCGCATGTGCTGCATCTCAGAGGTGTAGGTCGGCTGATCGGGGTTCTCGAGCGCATAGACATACATCCCATTCATCGAACCGATCAGCAGGTGGTCATTCATCGGGAAAATGGTCTCGATATCGCCCCAACCGATGGCCTGGGTGCTGCGAAAGCCCGGATTGGCTACACTGGCGACCGAATAAGCTTGCAGATCGGTGTTGGTCGCCACGTAGAGGTGGTCCCGCACCAGGGTAAAGCGCGCCATGGAGCCGCCGAGGCCATTGGCATGCTCGCCGCCGCGAGCCCCAGCCTCATTTTGGGTGACTGCCGCATCCAGATCAGTGGTAAACAACCGTACATTTTGCTGAGCGAAGCCACTGTTTCCCTCATCGAGCAGCATCGCGCTGGTCTCTCCACAGTCGATCGTTTCGGTGATTTCGACCTTGTCAAAGTGAATCGCGATGCCCGAGTCGGGATCGGCCCAAAGGCCATCGTGCCAGGAGCCATAGGGGAATACATCGGCGTCGCGGTCTACCTCAGTTACGTTTTGAGGGTCGCGAATGTCGAGGCTCACCAGGTCGGTGTAGGAGTCGACGTACATGATCGAGCCTTTGACGGCCATGTCGCGTACGCCCGGCACCCGGATGAAAGCGATGTTTTGTGGATTGCGGGGGTCGAGGTTGTCGATCACGTGTATCCCTTCGTTTACTTCGGCGATGAACACGTAGCGGCCCATCAGGTAGAGCTTACCAGGGTCGCGCAAAGGCCGGGGCGATTCGGAGCCAATCATCTCGCGTAGCTCTGCCATGCTGCGGTAGACAGGCTGCATCTGTACGTAAGTAATATCTTCTTCGCAGCGATCCTGGACACAGCCACTGAGCAGGAAGCCAAGCCCTAGGCAAAACAGTGGTAATAAGAAAAATTTGGTGTTCATGAGGATAGTGGTTGAAAAGGGTGGAGAGCTGCCTTTGGCATCCATAGCATCCATCGGCAGAGGTTTTTTAGCTCAGACGGCGATCAGACCCTTAACGCTGCCAAAGGCTGACTAAAATGGATCCTTTTTCTCAACCTCCTCATGCACCAAATCACGCTCTTCTCATTGAGCTGATGATTGCTCTGCGGTCAACCATTGGCGTAACCTGCTGCGAATGGCTGACCAGCGCAACATGACCACCAGACTCATGAGAAAGGGCAAGGTCCAAATCAGACGATTTTGGTAGCGCATCGCGGCATTGGATAGCCCCCCACAAACGGCAGCATTGCATATGAGAAGCAATCCGATCAATAGCAAAGCGCCTCGCAGAGGCGTAGGAATAGCCTGCAACCATCGAGGACGAAATAGCAGCGCCAGCAGGCCCAACAGGCTGAAGTAAACCAGCGCTCGTTGTCTACGGTTGTTGGCACTCAAATCTATCGTCTCTTGCCCTTGCCTGCTACCTGCTAGGCGGAAATATTCCCAAGGAAAGCGTTTGCGGTAGTGAGACCGCCTCCAGACGATCCCCAACCCGATGTTATCGGTATCGAAGTTGAAAAACTGCCGAAAAGTCCCCATGACTGCGGCCTGCACAAAAAGGGTCAAGTAACGCGGCTGGCTCAAGATCGCCTCATTGAGTTTACCATAGGCGGCTTGGTCTGCCGCATGCCAGCCTCCCATGCGATAAAGTGGACTTTGGGCATCCCACAAAAAGCTACTTGGTATCTCATGGCGATAAGGGCACAGCACCCAAGTCGTATCGCTTGCGCACTCCTTTTGTAGAAAAGACGACACCAATCCCATGCTGTTGAGCTGTCCGGTGAAAAAGATCGGCGAAGCACCTGAAGCCTTGAATCCACCCCCGGTGTAGTAGTGAAGAGTGGGTAGCGCCAGCCAGGCCGCCCCGATCGTGGCCGCCCCTAGCAAGACTGGTTTGGGGGCGAGCCACCACTGCCGAGTGCGAAGCCAGCCAATACCCAAAATCAAGAGCAGCAACATGAGTAACAGCAAGAAGCTACCCAAGTTAGCCGTATGCGACATGATGCTCCAGACAGTAATCACGAAAAGATAGCCCCTTTCCAGCCCTGATAGCTTGGGAGCTACCATCAGCAAGGCCAGACCCAGCCCGCCTATGGCGGTGAAGATATCTGGCATCACCTGGCTGCAACGCACAGAAATACCTGTACTTAGCAGCAAACCAGTGATCAACAGCAAGTGCAGCAATGGCACTCGCCTTTGCCAAGCCCCAGGAAGGTAGTGCTTGAGCGAGAGCAGCATCACTGAAGATAGCAGCCATCCCTGCGCGATGATTACCCACCAGAGCGAGCTGGCCAGGCTCATGTGTCTCACAAAAAAGCTGTAGGCCATGTAGCGGCCATAGATAGCCTGCTCGCCAGTAAAGCCACACTCGATATAGGTATCGGTGTCAGAATACACCAGCGGATAGCCATTGTAAAAACCAAAGGCACAAAGCAATAAGCCACCAATAAACCAACTGAACCCAAAATGGATTGTCTGTTTCATAATCATTCAAATAACAGGCAGGGAGGAGAGCAGCAGGCCACGGTCATACCCTGGCGCGTTGGCTCAATCGTTGCCACCATGCATACCAGCGTCCGCGCTGACTGAGCGCGATGAGCCCCAGTACTAGGGGCAGCAGCCAGACCACGCGGTTTTGATAGCGCATATTGCCGTTAGACAGACCGCCACAAATTGCAGCATTGACCACCAGCATCAACATGATGAGGGTAAGGCTCCAGAGTAAGGAAAGGGGAATACGTTTGACCCAGCCGGGTTGCAGCATCAGCAAGGCCACGACGAGCAGGCAAGCAAAGATCAGGACACGCTCGCGGCGATTGAGCGCAGTGTGGTCCAGGCGATCCTCGATCCATTGGCGCGCAAAGACCAGGGGATAGATTTCATAGGGAAAATAATTCTGAATGGCCTGATAGCCTGAGCTTTGGCTACGCTGTTCGGGGGTATTGCCCGTGTGAAAGTGAAAAAACTGATGAAAGGTACCAAAGATTACTTTGATCAAAAAGAGTTTGAAGTAGCCGGGGTCGGTCAGGATATCACTCGACAAGCGAGCATAAACTTCAGGATCTTGCTCAGCCCAGCCACCGGTTTTATACAGAGGGCTGTTGGAGTCCCAGAGGTAATCCATCGGGATCTGCCCCTGATATTCGCAAAGGAAATAGGGATTTTCCGGGTCGCAGTGCTTTTTTAAATAAGGCTGTAGCAGGCCCATACCGTTGAGCTGGCCCATGAAAAAAATGTGTGAGCCTTGGTTGGATTGAAACGGCCCCCCGAAGAGCACGTGAACGGTGGGAATGGTAAGCCACGCCAGTATGACCAACCCCCAAGCCAGTGCCCCGTCGCGCGCGCGAATAGGCAACTCCCGGGTACGCCACCAGCGCAAGGCCCACGCGAGACTGAGCAATAAGAGGGTACCGACATAGATCGGCGGATGTGAGCTGTGCATCACCAGCCCCACCACGGTGAGCAACCCCAAATACCAACGCGCTCCACGCGAAACCCCCTGCCCAAAAAGCAGCACCGACAAACTCAGGGCAGGCAAAGCCGCAAAGATATCGGGCATGATCTGGCTGTTTCGAACTGATATGCCAGTACACAGTACCAAAACCGTGGTCAAGACCAGGTACCAAACGTGATAGCGACTGCGGGGCAGCAGATGCTTGACGAACAAAAATACCGCCGACCCTATCAGTATTCCTTGCGCCACCACCACAAACCACAATGAAGTAGAGAGGCTCATGTGTCTTACAAACAGCCCATACAGCAAGGGGCGGTCGATAGGCACCTCGCCTCTAAAACCTGACCATAAGTAAGCACCCGTATCAGGATAAATAAGCGGGTACCCATTGTAAAACGCCGTAAAACACAGCAGCAGGCTTCCTACCGATAGGCTAAAAATAGTTTGAGCGCGGGCAGACTTCATGCGATAGGATTCAAATTCAGAGACCGAGGCAGACAAAGGATTTTCACAAAGAAAGTACCCTCTGCCGAAAAAGACAATTCCGCACCAAGCGATCGAAGGCTCGGGCGCTGCGGTCCAGAGATAGGCGGCGACTGCAGGTGGGTCTGTAAATACTGATAAGGGGCTGACTCAATTGAGACAGCCCCTTTTCACAAAGTTCTATGTTCGAATCGGATGGTTACCAACGATCGCTTCGATCACGATCACCACCACCGCGGTTGAAGTTGTCGCGACGACCACGGTCGTAGCCACCGCCGCCGCCACCACCACGGTAGCCGCCGCCACCGCCACCGCCACGGCCACGGAAATTACCGCCACCGCCGCCACCACCGTTACGGGGGCGCGCTTCATTCACTTTCAGGGCGCGGCCCTGAAGGTAAGATTCGTTCATGTTCTCGATAGCCTCGCGGCCTTCGTCATCGTCATCCATTTCTACGAAACCAAAGCCTTTGGACTTTCCTGTTTCGTGATCGGTAATGATTTTCACGGAAGATACAGAACCGAAGGCACCGAATGCCTCCTCAAGCTCCCCTTCAGTTACCTGAAAAGGGATGTTACCAACATAAATGTTCATCAAAGAAAACTTAAAAAATACAACTGCTTAAAGGTACGGGTTTTCTGCTGGAATTTGTTCTGATCAACCCAAAAAAATTGATATTTTTCCATATCTCAACTTTTTATCAGCACAAAATGCTGACTATCAGAATCTTACACTCAATCAAGCGCCATCAACTCTAGCTCGATTTGAGGCGCTAGCTCTCGAATTCGTGCGCGTAGGCGGCTCGGCTCATCGGGCCGGGCCAGACTGCGCACCATCTCTTGCATGTAGCGAGAGAAATAAACCCTAGTCACCGCCCCATTTTGCCCTTTGATAAGCAGGCGCATGGCGGGATCAAACTGGCCGGGGCCCGGTTGCGTAGGGGGCTGCCCTTGGTAGCGGCCTTCGAAGGCCACGATTTGCCCGATAGCGAGTTCATTTTCCTCTTGCACCTCAGCCAAGCCCTGATACCTCACCTCAAAGGGCAAGTGCTTCACCCGGTCATGCATCTGGCCAAAGGCCGCTTGCAACCCCTTCAGGTAGCGCTCCTGTTGGAAGTTCTGGATCAACTGATCCAAGATGGGGTTGGAGACACTATCGGGGATCTGCCACTCCAGCCCGTGGTTGACCTCGATCTTGATCTGGCGCTCGCGCCGCGCGATGAGGATAAAGGCCGAGGCATTGAGCCCTTGAGCATTAAGGTCTACGCGCCGCTCCAGGCGCTTGCTCATGGCTTCGAGCACCCCGCTCTCGGCGGTGTAAAGCAGAAAATGTACCCCCGTTTGCTCCTGATAACGGTCTAGCTGCTCTTCTAGCTGCGCCACTTCATCAGGCTTGAGAAAGGTGGCCAAGTCAGCCACGTGGCCCTCAAAGCTGCCCATGCCCTCGTCGCTAGCCGTTTTACGGTCATCGTTGTTACAGCCCACGAGCCATAGTAGCAGCAGGCAACCCATTATATATGGTGTCTTTCCCATCATAGTCGACGCGTTGGCGTAGGTCCATGCAGCAAGGTAAGGGCTTTGGACCGAGCATCCCAGCCTGACCCCAAAAAAGCGAAGCCCCAGCTCGATGAGCCGGGGTCGCCTGGGTAAATAATTAACATACGCCTATGCACATCACCCACTTGAAAAGAACGAAGTATTTCTTGATTCGTAGTTCGTGGTTTTTGGTCGGTAGAGCCAGGGAGTGCCCCGCAGGTGCACCCCCTGAGTGAGCCAATATGAACGGAAGGTAAACGCTGTACCTGATCAACTCATATGCTTGTTCCCTTATGCCTCTGACTGTTTAGATAGCTGCGTTTGAGGCTGAGAACCTACCTAGTAGAAGAAGTTCGAAGTTCCTAGTTAAGAGTTGAAGGTTGAATGTGTTGACGATCAGTCGTTTATCTTAGTTGGGGTTGGTAAGCAACTTTGTTCCAGTAGCACTAGTGCCTTCGGAATTAAGTAATTAACCATTCGAAATTCGCATAGAATTTTGACCAGCAGCATTTTCAATTACGAATTACTGATTACGAATCTCGAATGCGAAGCACTAGCGGCTTGGAACTACGAACGATCATCAGCCGAAAAACTGCTGCGTCTCCGTCGAATCCTTCATCGCGGTAGTGGATGACTTCCCGCTGGTGATGGTATTCTGAACGGCGTCGAAGTAGCTGGTGCCAACAAAGGACTGGTGGCGCACCGCGCGGTAGCCGTCGGCTTCGTTGGCGAACTCCTTCTGCTGGAGCTGACTGTAGGCATACATGCCCTCAGCGGCGTAAGCCTGAGCCAGTTCAAACATACTGTTGTTGAGGGCGTGCCAGCCCGCCAGGGTAATAAACTGGAACTTGTAGCCCATGGCATTGAGCTCCTCGCGGAACTTCTTCATGGTGCTATCGTCGAGGTTGGCTTTCCAGTTGAAGGAAGGCGAGCAGTTGTAGGCCAGCTTGAGATCGGGATACTCCGACAGCAAAGCTTCGGCAAATTTCTTGGCGTCTTCGAGGTTGGGCTTGGAGGTTTCCATCCATACCATATCGGCGTAGGGCGCGTAGCTGAGGCCACGGGCAATGCCCGCTTCGAGGCCGTTTTTGACGTGGAAAAAGCCTTCGGAAGAGCGCTCGCCGGTAACAAATTGGCGATCTACCTCATCGAGGTCGCTGGTTAGCAGAGTAGCTGCTTCGGCGTCCGTACGTGCGATCAAGACGGTAGGCACCCCGCATACGTCGGCAGCCAGGCGAGCCGCTACTAGTTTATTGACGGCCTCAGAGGTGGGTACCAAGACTTTGCCGCCGAGGTGGCCACACTTCTTGGCCGAAGAGAGCTGATCTTCGAAGTGTACACCCGCCGCACCGGCCTGAATCATGTGCTTCATCAGCTCGAAGGCATTGAGGTTGCCGCCAAAGCCTGCTTCGGCGTCTGCCACGATGGGTACCATCCAGTCGATGTCAGTCTTGCCTTCCATCCAGTGGATCTGATCAGTACGCAGCAGGGCATTGTTGAGGCGGCGCACCAGCGAAGGTACCGAGTCCACGGGATAGAGCGATTGATCGGGATACATGGTCTCGGCCGTATTGGCATCGCCAGCCACTTGCCAGCCAGAACAGTAGATGGCATTGAGGCCAGCCTGCACCTCCTGAATGGCTTGATTGCCCGTGAGAGCACCGAGGCCACACACCGGGTCGGGGCTGCTGATGCCCTGCCAGAGTTTTTCGGCGCCATGGCGGGCCAGGGTGTGCTCGATCTGAATCGACCCGCGCAGGTTGACCACCTCTTCGGCGGTGTAAGGGCGCTTTTTGCCTTTCC
>CAYVAP010000080.1:0-11341 GCA_964449365.1 uncultured Bacteroidia bacterium | reverse complement strand
GCGAAAAAATCTGCGACCGCTTACCCATCATTTTCAACTTGACAGAGCACTAGTCCGAGATGCGCTCGAAAAAGACGGTTGGACCATCACAGATGATCCTCTGCGTATCCAAGTAGAGGAACGAACGATCAAAATCGACCTTGGCGCAGAGAAGCTCATCGCAGCGGAAAAGGAAGGACAAAAGATTGCCGTGGAAATCAAGAGCTTCATTGGGCATTCAGTTATCACTGACTCTTACCTGGCGATAGGGTAATTTGAGACTTATCGCACTGCCCTGACAGACTATGAACCGGATAGAGAGCTTTTCTTGGCTGTACCAGAAAATATCTACCGCGGATTTTTTCAGGAAAGACTTGCTGCCCAAACCGTCGAGCGAAATGAAATCAAGTTATTGATCTATCACCTTTCCACCCCATCCATCCTCTCATGGAAAAAGTAGCCACCTACACCGCCATCATCAAGGACATCCTGCCATACGTCGGCTTCCTTGGCAAGCGCCCCGACGATCCCATCGCAACGCAGGTCATCGAGGACGATCAGCACGGCCATTACCTGCTCTTTTCCAATGGCTGGCGCGGTGAGCGCCGCACCTACGGCTGCTACCTCCACCTCGACCTCACCCCCGAGGGCAAAGTCTGGCTACAGCACGACGGCACCGACCTGGAAGTGGCCATGCTGCTGGTCGAAAAGGGCATCCCCAAGCAGGACATCGTACTGGGCTTTCAGCCGCCCATCGTGCGGGCAGACACGGGGTTTGCGGTGGCGTGAGGGAAAGTTTCTCCCCATTTGCTATCTTACCCCATGCAACTCTCCCTCAACATCTACGCCACCGAGCTGCCCCCAGCCTTGCAGGCCGCCACCGAGGCCCTGGCCCGGCAGGAAGGAGAAGAAGGTCGCGGAGCGATATTCACCCGGCGCGAGGTAGTGGGTTTCATGCTCGACCTGATGGGCTACACCAGCGAGCAACCCATCTGGCGGCAGCGCATCCTGGAGCCGTCGATGGGAGAAGGTGCTTTCTTGTGGCCCATCCTGGAGCGGTTGTGGGTGGCGTTTGAGCGGCAGGGCGAGCGGCCAGAAGAAGCTCCCACAGCATTGGCCGATGCCATCCGAGCGGTGGAGTTGCATCAGGCTACCTCTGAGGCTACCCGGCAGGCGATGATCACCTGGCTACAAGTCAAAGGACTGTCTCAGCCAGCCGCCACCCAACTGGCGGATAGCTGGCTGCGGCAGGGCGATTTTCTGCTGACGCCCTTCGAGACAGGGTTTGACTACGTAGTGGGCAATCCGCCCTACGTGCGGCAGGAGCGCATTCCAGAGGTCTTGCTAACGGAGTATCGGCGGCGCTACCCTACCCTATACGACCGGGCTGATTTGTACATTCCCTTTTTTGAGCGAGGGCTGCAACTGCTCCGGCCAGAGGGCGCGCTATGCTTCATCTGCGCTGATCGCTGGATAAAAAACCGCTACGGCGGGCCGCTGCGCCGCCTGATCGCCCGAGACTTTCACCTGGCGGCCTACGTCGATCTGTATGACACCCCTGCCTTTCAGAGCGAGGTGATGGCGTATCCGGCCATTACCTGGCTGCGCCGCAGCCATGCCACGGAGACCCGCCTGGCCCAGCGGCCCAGCCTCGAAGTGGCCCACCTGCAATCGCTGTCTCGCGGGCTGCGCGGCGAAGCCAATCACGCCGACGTGCGCGTGGTCCAGGAGGTAGCCCGGCAGGATGAACCTTGGCTGCTAGGCAACCCCGCTCAGTTGCAACTGCTGCGGCGCTTGGAGCAGGCCTTTCCCACGCTGGAAGCCAGTGGCTGCCAAGTGGGCATCGGCGTGGCCACCGGAGCGGATAAGGCCTTCATCGCCCTTTCGATCAACTCGACGTAGAGCCAGACCGCAAGCTGCCCCTCGCTACCACCCAAGACATCGTCTCTGGGCAGGTCGATTGGCAGGGACAGGGCGTAATCAACCCCTACGCCGAGAAGAGAGGACTGGTAGATCTGGCGGCTTACCCACGGCTGCGCGCCTACCTGCTGGCCCGTCAAGAGGTGATCGCCGCCCGCCATTGTGCCCGCAAGCAGCCCGACCAATGGTACCGCACCATCGATCGCATCGTGCCAGCCCTGGCCCGGCGCCCCAAGCTATTGATCCCCGACATCAAAGGCTCGGCCCACGTGGTCTATGAAGCGGGCGAGCTGTATCCCCACCACAACCTATACTACGTCGTTTCGGACCGCTGGGAACTGCGGGCTTTGCAGGCCGTGTTGCTGTCTGATTTGACGCGCATGTTCGTTAGCGCCTATTCGACCAAGATGCGCGGCGGCTACCTGCGGTTTCAGGCGCAATACTTACGGCGCATTCGGTTGCCCCATTGGAAAACCGTGCCCGCGTCGCTGCGGGAACGCTTGCGTCAAGCGGCAGAGAATCAGGACCTGACTGCCTGCAACCGAGCCGTAGCTTCCCTCTACCAGCTGAGTGAAGCTGAACAAACTGCCCTTCATTCTTCTTCCGGCTGAACGGGTGAAGCCATGAGGCACACCCCCGCCGCGTCGATCAAGTCGCGGATCAGCAGCGACTTATTGACACGGTACATCCTGCCTCGACGGAGGCGGGCGAAGTCGGAAAGGCTGAGGGGTAATTGAAGCATACGCGAAGATACGATCTGTGGTGGAAACCTGCTACGGTCCCTGGTTGTCTCATGACAGACGGAAGATTCCAGCCGAAGCAACAAACTGCGCGGAGGTCTTGGCGGTTAGGCTTTGCAAATGCGAACAAAACCTACCTTAACTATGCAACTGATCGGCTTTTTGTTGACTGCTGTGCTGCTCTGTGCCTGCCAGGCGCAGACTTCCTCTCAGACCAAAGAAGCATCCTTCGCCGAACCCTACTACCAGACCGGGGCACGCAGCTACGACGGCATTGGCAAGTACTACCTGGGCCGGGAGATCTCGCAGGTGATGGGCCACCGTGGCGCAGCCTGGCTGGAGCGCGACGATCGGCAGGAGGAAGAGCGCACCGACCTGGTGCTGGCCAACCTCGACCTGGCCCCCAATGCCGTGGTGGCCGACATCGGGGCGGGCACGGGCTACTACGCCTTTCGCATCGCTGAGCTGGTACCGCAGGGCCAAGTGCTGGCGGTGGACATTCAGCCTGAGATGCTGGCTATGATCGAAGAGAAGCGAGCCGAAACGGGCCTGACGCAGGTCGTCCCCGTGCAGGGCGAGATCACCGATCCCAAGCTACCCGCTGAGAGCGTCGACCTGGTCTTCATGGTAGACGTCTATCACGAGTTTTCGCACCCCCGCGAGATGATGGAGGCTATCTACGCTGCCCTCAAACCCGGCGGGCGGGTGGTCCTGCTCGAATACCGCGCCGAAGACCCCGACGTACCCATCAAGCCCCGCCACAAGATGAGCGCCGCCCAAGCTCGTAAGGAGATGAAAGCGGTGGGCCTGGAGTTTGTCGAACACCGCGACATGCTGCCCTGGCAGCACTTCTTGGTGTTTCGGAAGTAGGGCCTGCCATTCAGAATGAGCCATCAATGATCGACGGTGCTACGGAGCCGCAGATGGTACCAGGCCAGCCCGGTAAATTGCTTCATGCCAAAGGCCCAAGGCAGGTGGTTCCCTCACAACCCCTCGATCTGCGCCCGACTCAAGCCCGTGAAGCGCATGATGGTTTCCACCGACTCGCCTGCAGCTTTCATCTGCTGGGCCACGCGGCGGATGCCCTCTTCGATGCCCTCCGCTTTGCCCTCCTCCCAAGAGGTGTCTACCACATTTTTGAGGTCGCGGTAATACTTGAGGCTTTCTTCATAGGCTTCTTTCTCGGCGGGGGTGAAGCGGGCGATCTCAGCAGCGGCAAAGAGCCGCTCGAAGATTCGGTCTCGGGAGGCCTTATTCGGCTCCGAGCCGAAGAGCTGCTTGAACCCAAAGTCGGTTAGGGGGTTGATGTATTGGTCCTTGAGGTTGCTCATCGCTGATATAGTTCGCTAGGGCGAAGATACGAGGAAATGGGCATATACGCCGCTCAGTTACGAAGTACGAATTTCAAATTCCATGCCTCCTCACTCCCGCTTCCGCTCACGCTGCACCGCCAGCGCATTGATAGCCACCGCATACCCCGCCCCGATCAGGGGCTAACCTTCAGGAATTCAAGGATAAAGTCCCGCCTCCATCAAAACCTGACGAATTAGCAGACGCTCCGGCTGATTGATGTGGAGTAATTGAACGGTAGCCCTTCCCTTGCGGGTAAGCCCGACGATGCAGCCCAACTCAATGGAAAAGTGCTGATCCCATTCATCTTCACGAGGATGATAGATGGGCACGATTTCACCGATATCATGAAGGTAGGTGTCAGGTCTGTGCCCTTGTGCTGGTTTCAGTGAGGACAGGCATAGGCTAGGTTATCAAGAGCGTCAGAGCCCCCATGTTTACGTGCCATGACATGATCCACATGAAACGGAAAGAACGAATCCTCTTCTTTGATCAGGCGGTACTCGCAGCGATAAAAAGCCCGTTCAGCTACTTGGGTACGCACACCTGTGGAAAATAGCCCACTCATGCTGCCAAAATCGCTTTGGCCCGAGCTTTGGCCAAGCTAATGAGCAGGTCGAGCGACAGGTACCGCTCGAGTTCGATGGCTTCCTCTTGGCTGAGGCTGTCCTGCTTTTTCTTTGCCGTCAACACCTGTACCCGCTCGCCCAAGTCCTGCGGCGCACGCATCGCCACCACTTTTTCGGGGGCCATTTGTGCTAATAAGCCAGCTATATCGCCAAATGCTTCTACAACAGACATGGCTACCTAATTTAGAAGGAAAGATACGTCGAATGATAAGGGGAAGCAAGAGGTGCGGTTCAGACCTAAGGTTTGGATTTCACCCCCACTTCCGATCGTGCCATTCCGCCAGCCTGTTGATCGCCATCGCATACCCCGCCACAATCAGCGTCCGGGTGTGGATGTCTACTCCGCCGGTCCCCTTAAGCCAGATGATGCATGGCCCGTCTGGAGAGGCTCACAACCCCTCGATCTCCCCCCGGCTCATGCCCGTAAAGCGCATGATGGTCTCCACCGACTCGCCAGCGGCTTTCATCTGCTGGGCTACGCGGCGGATGCCCTCTTCGATGCCCTCCTCCCAAGAGGTATCCACCACGTTTTTGAGGTCGCGGTAGTACTTGAGGCTTTCTTCGTAGGCTTCTTTCTCGGCGGGGGTAAAGCGGGCGATCTCAGCGGCGGCGAAGAGCCGCTCGAAGATTCGGTCCTGAAGCGCCTGCGGGCGGTCTTGTAGCTGAGCCAGGTAGCGCAGCACGAAGAGCCATTTGTCCAACTGCGTCTCCAGCTGATCGGCGGACTGGGTGAACTTGGGCAACTCGAGGTAGATGAACTTCAGCTTGTCAAAGAAGACCTCGCAGCGCTGGTTTTTCAGCTCCACTACGTGCAACAGTTCCGACTCGTGCTTGTGGTCGTCGAAGATGAAATCCAGGATGCCAATGGTATAAACCGGGCTAAGTTTGTAGTCCCAATCGCCCTTCTGCCCCTGCTCCTGGATGGGAAAGGAGGCGTAGTAGACGCTGCGGTCCTTGAAGAAGTTCTGCTTGGCCTTCTGCATCTCCACGATGAAGCGCTCCCCTGAGTGAGCCTGACAGTAGAGGTCAAAAATGGCCTTGCGGTCTAGCTCGTTGGCGGGTAAGTGCTCGTTTTTCGAGTAGGTCAAATCGGCGATGCGGTGCCGCTCGGGCAGTACTTGGTTGAGGAAGTCGATCAAGAGTTCCTTGTTGGGTTCGGAGCCAAAGAGCTTTTTGAACCCGAAGTCGGTCAGGGGGTTGATGTATTTGTCTTTGAGGTTGCTCATGGCGGAAGGCGTTCGCTAGGGCGAAGATACCAGGAAATGGACAGAAGCGGTAGCACAAGGGCCAATACGAATGGCTAATTTACCGGCCGACCAGCCCATCCTCCCCCCTCACCCCCGCCGCACCAACAACAACCCATCTAGCCTCACCCGGGCCTCGGCGATCAGGGTAGCCAACTGGCTGCGTACTGCTACGGCCAGCTCGATTTCTTCAGGGCGAATCTGCGGATTGCGCGGTTGCAGCGCGCGCAGGCGGTCGATTTCCTGGTCGAGTTGGCGCTGCATCTGCGCTTGGGCCTCGGCCCGCACGGCGGCGGCCAATGGCTCGGCCTCCTCCGTGGCGGCGCGGATCAGGTTGGGCAACATGGCCTCCACGAAGGCTTCGTGGTCGAGCAGGTCGTCCATGCGGCCGGGGATCAACTGCTGATCGAAAGTCGCCACCGGATAGGCGTCGGTAACCTCAGCGCCGGTGTGATCGACCACCACGCGCAGAGGCGTAGGCGGCAGGAAGCGATCGATGTGCAGCCGTTGTCCGCCCATCGGTTCGAGCACAAACTGCGCTTCCAGCAGCAGGCCGGACGGCCCGCCCCGCAGCACGCCAAAGCTCGCCGCGCCCGTGTTCGAGCCCAGCACCAGGTCGATGGCTCCGCTCACCATGGGGTGATCCCAACTGAGAAAAGCCACCTCCTCGCGGCTCAAGGCCCGCGCCCGGTCAAAGGTCACCGCCCTACCCTCGCCCGGCATCTCCAGAAAGGCATGCTTGTGCTGCGGCGGCGGATACAGCCAGAAGGTGTGCGGCGCAAGGTCTTCCATCTCCACCTCAAACTGCGCAAAGACGCGGGTCAGGTAGCGCTCCAAAGTGGGGTCCTGATCGGCGGCCCGCATCTGCTGCACCAGCTTCTCCGCCACCCGAGGGCGAAAAGAGTTCATCTCTAGCAAGCGATCCCGGCCTTCCGCCAGCACTCGTTTTAGCTCGCGTCGGTAAGCCGCCGTTTCGCCGATCAACTCATTCAATGCCTGCGTCGCCTCAGGCGACGCAGGCGCCTGACAAAGCTGCCACAGCCGCTCACCAAAGAGCTGCATCAACCGACTGCCGCCTTGCAGATTGGTCTCGAAGGCATCCAGCCCCTCATGGTACCAGCGCAGCAACACCTCTTGTGGGCTGCCCGGCAGGTAAGGCACGTGCAGGTTGATGTCCTCGGTTTGCCCGATGCGATCCAGCCGACCGATACGCTGCTCCAACAGCTCGGGGTGGGGCGGCAGATCAAACAGCACCAGGTGATGGGCGAATTGGAAGTTGCGGCCCTCGCTGCCGATTTCGGAGCAAAGCAGCAGTCGCGCGCCCTCCGGCTCGGCAAACCAGGCGGCGTTGCGGTCGCGCTGCACGATGGTCAGCGCTTCGTGAAAGACGCCCACTTTGGCTTGGCTGCGCTTGCGCAACGCTTCTTCCAGGGCCAGCACCTTGGCTTGGCTGCGGCAGATGAGCAGCACCTTGGCCGGGGCCAGGCGGTCGAGTAGGCTTACCAGCCACTGCACGCGGGGATCGCTTCGGAACCAAAACTGAGGCGGCTGAGCTGTCGCCTGGACGGGCTGCCTGTCCCGCTCAAACTCCTGGGTCAAGCGGGGGATCCAGCGGTCGTCGTCCGCTTCCGGCTCTACCGGCGCGAGGTGGGCTACTCGCTGGGGAAAGCCCTGCATGGCGGCGCGGGTGTTGCGAAAGATCACCCGCCCCGGGCCGTGCTGATCGAGCAATTCCTCGATCAGACGATGGCGGGCGTCGTCGTCGCCGACGTCGAGGGCCGCCACCTGGGCCGGATCGGCCAGGGAGGCCAGCCGCTCGCGGTCCGATGCGGTTAGCGCCTTTCGCTCGGAGAGCTTGGTCACCAGCTCGGCCATGGCCTGGTGGCCCTGCGCCTCTCGCTGAAAGGCGTCGAAGTCGGGGTAGCGGTCGGGGTCGAGCAGGCGCAAGCGGGCAAAGTGGCTTTCCTGGCCCAGTTGCTCGGGCGTGGCGGTGAGCAGCAGCAGCCCTTGCGCTACCCGGCTCAGCCCCTCCACAATGCGGTATTCGCGGCTGACTGCCTCCACCGACCAGGCGAGGTGATGGGCCTCGTCCACCACCAGCAGGTCCCACTGCGCGGTGAGTGCCTGCCGGGCGCGCTTTTCCGAGCCAGCCAGAAACTCCGTGCTGCAAATGATCAGTTGGTCGTCGAAGAAGGGGTTGCCCTCGGGGGCGCTCTCTTCCAGCGCGGCGCAGCGCTCCTCGTCGAAGATGTGAAACCAGAGGTTGAAGCGCCGCAGCCCCTCCACGAACCACTGGTGGACCAGCGACTCGGGCACCAGGATCAGCACCCGGCTGATGCGCCCGCTCAGCAGCAGGCGATGCAAGATCAGCGCCGCCTCGATGGTTTTGCCCAGGCCCACTTCGTCGGACAGCAGGACGCGCGGAGCGTAGCGGCGGCTCACCTCGTGGGCGATGTAGAGCTGATGGGGGATGAGGTCGATGCGCCCGCCCACGAAGCCGCTGATGGGCGAGCGACGGCGTTGGTAGTCATGCTGCCGGGTCTCCCGGCGCAGCGCAAACAGGTTGGGCGGGTCCACTTCGCCCCGGGCCAGGCGGTCTTCGACGCCATGGGTGACGGCCACTTCGCCTAGCTCAGCCTCGGAGAGCGCCCGATCCGCGCCCAGGTACCAGAGCAGGCCCTCCTGCTCCTGCACCCGCTCGATGCGCAGGGGTTGCTGCTGGGCATCGACGATGGTCTCGCCCACCTTGAAGCGCACCCGGCGCAGGGGGGCGTTGTCGGCAGCGTAGAGCCGCGTTTCCCCCGCCGCCGGAAAATGGACCTTGACCCGGCCTCCACTCGTTTCGGTGACGATGCCCAGGCCCAGCTCGGGTTCGCCTTCGCTGAGGTAGCGCTGATGGGGGGTGAAGGGAGGCATGAGGCAGATGGTATAGTGGTGAATGGCAGGCTAAAGCGGCCTGCTTTTGCTTGCGGGGGCAAAGTTAGCAAATTCTGGCTGAGGAAATGGAGGGAATAGGTCGTGCTTGGTCGCGGCTATTATCTGGGCGATATTTCGCTAAAAGCCTTATCTTCATACAGCAAAACCGTTGTGCCATGTCTGCCAAAGATTTTTTCCACCGCAGTCCCTCCAAAATCAATGAGTTCCACACCGCTTTGGATCAATACCCTATACTCACAGAATTTTGAATAGAGCGCGCGAAGCTATTTTTGTCTCGCGCAGATCTCGCTGATGACGCAGATTGCAGATCCCGGTAGTTCCGAAAGCCGAGGGCGAAGCGTATTTCTGCGAAATCCGCAAAATCTGTCCGCAACCAAACGCTCAACCCGAAGGGCACTACGTATCACTATCGGCTCAACTTGGCTGACGTGGAAGCACGAGAACTATACCTGGCTTTGCCAAACTTCGTATATGAAGAGTTGATCGATCAGGTCTTATTTCAAAAAGCCATCGATCATTTCGACCTCAAATTGATCATCTTTGCCCCAACCGAAAAGCGAATCGAGCAATGGAGAAAATAGCCTTTTTGCAACAAAAGATTATCGACTTGCTCCAGGAATGGCTGCCCGAACAGCGCAATGGGCCAGGCGACGTACGTAACCATCTCATCGTCGATGCCGAGCGCCATCATTATCAACTGCTGCGCATGGGGTGGAATGGTCGTCGGCATGTCTTTGATCCCTTGCTGCATTTTGACATCATCGACGGGAAAATCTGGCTGCAGGCCAACAACACAGACGTGGATGTGGGAGAGGATTTGCTGCGTGCGGGGGTAGACCGCGAAGACATTGTGCTTGGCTTACAGCCTCCCTTTATGCGACCGCACACCGAGTATGGGGTGGGATGAACGGGTTCCATGCATCGGAAGCCGAATGGTGTTTGAACATGGATGTTTCCGCTTTAGAATATTTTCGAACTGCGCTTTGAGGGGCTTTTCTCGCGGCGCAGCACAAACAGGTTGGGCGGGTCCGCCTCGCCCTGCGGTCTTCGACGCCGTGGGTGATGGCCACTTTGCCTAGCTCGGCCTCGGAGAGCGCCCGATCCGCGCCCGGGTACCAAAGCAGGCTCTCCTTGCACTCCGAACTTACCTTTCCTCCCCTATCCTCACCTCATACCTCACCCCACGCCCAGCCCCTTCCGTCCGCAAGGCACCTATGCTCACCAATTGCTGCAAATCGCGGGTGGCGGTGGCCTTCGACACTCGGGTAATCGACGCATACATGCGGGCGTTCATACCACCCACAAAGCCCTCGGGACCTGCGGCAAACATGCGGCGCAGCGCCTTGAGCTGGCGAGCGTTGCATTGGGCTTCACAGCAATCGAAAAAGCGGGCTTTCTGCACGGTGAAGGTCAGTAGGGCCTCGGCGCGCTGCTGGGCTTGTAGGATCAGGTCGGCAAAATAGCGTAGCCAGGGAGTCAGCTCGTTGCTGCGCTGCGCTTGCTTCAGGGCTTGGTAGTAGGCAGGGCGATCTGCCTCGATGCTTTGGGACAAGCTCAGCAGCACGGGACGGCCCAAGGTTTGGGAAAGGGCTTTTTCTGCCAAGGCCCGACCGATGCGCCCGTTGCCGTCTTCGAAGGGGTGAATGGTCAGAAAGTACACGTGCGCCAGGCCCGCCCGGATGACGGGTTGTGGCAGGGCGGCGGCACCCACCGGACTGGTTTGCACAAACCAGTCAAAAAACCGCTGCATCTCTTGCGATACTGCCGTCGCGGGGGGCGTTTCGAAGTGAACGATCTCCCGCCCGATGGCACCCGACACCACCCGCATGGGATCAGCCTTGCTGCGCCATACCCCGACGCGAGCGTGAGTTTGTCCTTGCATCAGCAGGCGATGCCAGCTCAGCAGTTGCGCCTCGGTCAGTGGCTCAGCAAAGCTACGCCGTACCTCCAGCATCAACTCCGCTGCGCCTTGGGCCCGCCGATCTCCTACCGCTGCCATCGGCACATTTAGGCTCAACTGATTTTGCAGCGAAGACATCACATCCTCGCGGCTAAGGTATTCCCCCTCAATGGCGGAGGTCTGCATGGCCTCGACCAACATCAACTCAATCACCGTATCGGTCTGCGCATCAGGGGCTAGGCCCTCCCACAAGCCACCCATCCGGCCCATCAGATCGCTGATTTGCCAGAGCGTCGCCTCCAAAGGCTTCACCTCATACCGGAAGTCCGACCAGTCTGCCTGCTGCCAATTGTATCTCATGAGCCGATTTCCAGGTCGAATCGGTTCAAATATAGTAATATTTTGAGCCGATTAGGAATCGGTCTCCTCGCTGACCTGAGGTTCCGCCCTAGTGCTCTGTCAACTCCCCAATGATGGGTGATCGCTGCATCTTTTTCCGCATCTCGGCGTTGGAAGCTCGTCGGCGGGGCCCTTTATCCCACCGTCTCGCGACTTGGCTCGCCAAGCTCGGATTTTCCGCCTTGATTTGCGAAAAAATCTGCGACCGCTTACCCATCATTTTCAACTTGACAGAGCACTAGT
>CAYVAP010000079.1:4711-11403 GCA_964449365.1 uncultured Bacteroidia bacterium | reverse complement strand
TGCCCCCGCACCCAAGCCACCTGGCTAGCTTGCCCCAACTTCGTAGGTTTTTCGACAACCCCCACACTGTCAGAGCTGCCCAAAGCCCCTGCTTTTGCCTTGGCAGCGTTGATCGCATACCAACCGCGCAGCTCACCGTACCTCGGGCTTCCAACCCGAGCCCCCTCCCCGGCTCCTCCAAAGGCAGATCTTTGATTGGAAATTCACAGTGCAGTAAAGCCGCTCTGCCGGGATGCGTGGAGAGCGGAGTCTCCAAAACTACGACCTTCGACGTTCGGAGACGTCGAAGAGCCTCTCCTTCGCCTACGGCGGCGCCCCACGCTAGCTGCCCACCAGCACCTCCCGGGCAGCGCCGCCATGTATCGCTCGCAACTTGTTAAGATTGAGGCAGGCAAATAAATGAGAGAAAATATTGATCCCAAGCGGGCAGTTTTTTATCTTACGAAAACAGGCAAATTCACTCTTAACACCTACTATTATGGCTGCAAAGAAGATTTTATTCCTCACCGGAGACTTCGCCGAGGATTACGAGACCATGGTCCCCTACCAAATGATGCTCATGGTAGGTCACGAGATCCATGCCGTTTGCCCCGACAAGAAAAAAGGCGATCAGATTGCCACCGCTATTCACGACTTTGGGGCAGAGCAAACCTATTCTGAAAAGCCAGGGCACCTTTTTACCCTCAACTACAGCTTCTCAGAGGCAAAACCAGAAACCTACGATGCGCTCATGATCGCCGGAGGGCGTGCGCCTGAGTATCTTCGCCTGAACCAACAAGTGCTAGATATCGTTCGCCATTTCTTTGACCACGGAAAGCCCGTGGCTGCGATTTGTCATGGCATCCAGATTCTGACCGCCGCTGGCGTGGTCAAAGGTCGCCGCCTGACCGCCTATCCTGCCGTAGGACCTGAAGTAACCATCGCCGGAGGAGAATTTGTAGACGTAGCTGCCACCGAGGCGGTTACCGATGGCAATCTGGTAACTTCTCCTGCGTGGCCGGGTCATCCCGCTTGGGTCAGGGCATTCCTCGAAGTGCTCGGTACCCGCATCGAACACGGAGAAATGGCCGTAGCCTAGGTTCGGCCCTACCCAACTCTCCCAACCTGTCAAGTTTGCGCGGCCCGTACGCCGGTAAGCCTGACGGGTTTTCTTTTGGTGCCCATGACACCGGGAATGCGTCATTTCTGAGCCTCCCCCAGCCCGCCAAGCTTGACCAGCCCATGGCAAATTGGCGCAGGGAAATTTCGGGGAAACCTGTCTGTGGTGGGAGACCAGCACAGTACATGTGGAAGAAGCAACCACGGCACCTACTCCCACCATCACCGTGGGTGACAAACCTATAGACCCCCGCGCTATTCGGCATCTGGCAAGACCAACCGAGGACGATTAAGGAGCTGCGGGGCACCGCTTGGAAGCGGAAGGGGGGAACTGTGATGCGGGGGCAGAAATACCCGGCGCTAGCACAGCTCGCGGCGATCTTTTCCGTATATTGTAAGGAGAAACAGTTCTGTTACCGTACTGGTAAGCAGCACGTTGTTCAGAATACCCAAACAACCGGAATATGCGAACCATCCACATCAAAATAAGCGACACCGACTTCCAGAAGTACAACCTACAGGGGAGTGAAATCAAATTTACCGACTTGGTAGAAGCCATCAGTCGGGAGTATGCCCGCAGGGCGCTATTGGAATGCAACGAAATCGCCGCCCAAGTCGGGCTCTCTGGCATGAGCATGGAGGAGATCAATGCCGAAATTCAAGCGGTGAGAGATGCAAAAAGTCATTCTTGATACCAATGTGATTGTTTCAGCATTGATATCAAGTGCTGCACCTTCCCGTATTGTTTATGAACTGGTATTAACAGAACGGGTAGAACATTGCCTGTCCGAGGAGGTGTTTGCAGAATATGTGGAGGTGTTGAACAGAGACAAGTTTGTAAAGTATCTTAACTTTAAGCTCAAAGCAGAGATTGTACTGAGCAAAATCAAGGAAGTTTCCACCTTTTACCAAACCGGGCCAGCACTTACCCTCTTGAAGGATACCAGTGACAACAAGTTTTTGGAGTTGGCAGCGGCTAGCGCTGCTGATTTTTTGATAACAGGCAACACCCTCGACTTTACCATCACCGAGTTTGAATGCACCAAAATCATGTCACCCAAATCGTACTGGGACAACTATTCCCCAAAAGGATAATGGCATGAACTCGGTTGGTCGCCCCTCCCCAAACCAGTGCCCTGCGGAAACCAACCGCGCCCCGATTGACTACCGCATGGCCAATGGCTGCGAAGAAGAAAGTAAGGCCCCATGCCGAGCATCCAGGTGAGGCCTCTATCTAATGGACCTGCGTCGTCCTACTCTTTCAGCACCTCGATGTGTCTCCGCCGCACCTAGACTGGGCATGTGCCTCTCATAGCCGACTCACGCTAGGAGCCGCAATTGCAAATCAGGTTGTCGCTGTAGTGCTGGTTTTCCAGGCGGTAGCCCTTCTGGTAGGGATAGCCTCCGCCAAAGCCCAGGTTTTCGTTGCTGATGGTGTACAGGCAGTTGAAGCTGATCACGCTCTGGTGTTCGGTAAGCTGGTTGGGATCGCAGTAGGGATTGGCGGCCCCCTCACAGCGGGTGGTGGTCATGTCGGCGAGCACCTGTTCGAGCAGGTAGGAAAGGTCAATCTCGTAGCTGGCGATCAGGGCCTCATCGACGTCGGAGGCGTAGCGGCCGCAGGGCTCGCCGTAGCGGTAGATGGAGTCTCCCCGTAGTTCGAAGCGGTCGATGAAGAAAGAGTAGATGGTGGCCACCTTGCGAAACTGAGGGTTTTGCGCCATGTCCAGCTGAGCGAAGGCCTCAGTAAACTGCTTGGTCTCTTTGTCGAAGTAGGTCGGAGAGAGGGGCGTCCGCTCGGTGTCCAGCCAGATCTCGTTGACCAGGTATTCGTAGCCCAGCAAGACCTTGCCCTTACCGGCGGAGAGGGTATCGGTGCGGCTGCACTTCATGCGCACATCGGCCGATTTGGCCGCGTAGTACAGGCCCGGGCGGCGGCCCGGGATGGGCAGTTTGTAGGGCTGAGCCAGAGACCAGATGCCCTCGTAGGCGCTCGCCGGGCAGAAGTCCTGCACCGCTTGGTACGACACGTAGGGAGAGTTGAAGCTGGAGGTGAATTTTCGGTCGAAGAAGTCGGAGAGCGGGTGAGGCGACGTTTCCCCTGCGTCGGCCTGCTCAAAACCGGGCATGCCGGGCAGGAACAGCCAGGCCCCCGCGGCCAGCAGCAGCACCGCAACCAGGCTGAGCAGCGTGGTACGCTGTCGACGGGTCTTGCGCGCAAGCGCGGTCAAGTGGACTTCTGCGTGCCTAAGCTCTTCATCGGAGGCATCGACCTGCTGCTGCATCGCCTTTTCCCTGATCAGGCGGTCCACGTTTTTGATGGCCCGCTGGTACATCCCCTCAGTGGCCGTGCCTGCGATGAGCTTGGAAAAAAGACTGGCGCTGATACATAATTGATCTGATATCTGGCCAAATGAGCTTGAGCCAAACTTCGCAGTATGCGAGTCCTGTGGACCGTATTTTTCTTCTAGTTTGCGAATAAACTGCTGGTGTAAAGTTTCGTGCATGCCGCTGCTCTGAGGCTTTCCGTCTAGTATAGCGTTATAAATTAGTGTAAAATAGTCTAAAAGCGCCGCAATGACGGCATTTTTTTCTTTACTTGGCTCACGGCCTGTTTCGCAAGCAGGCGCTTTACTACTACCATTACTACGCTCGATGCTTCGCTTATTATTGATTGTCACCCTGGTTACCGGGGCCTGGCTTACTGTCTGCGCCCAGCGCATCGACACCCTCAAGGTGTTGTTTGTCGGTAATAGTTATACCTATTTTTGGAACCTGCCTCAGACGGTGGCAGCCATGGCCGAAAGTCAGGACCTACCTGTGGCCATCCGCCAATCTACCGCAGGTGGGGTCAACCTGGGCCAACACTGGCGCGGGGAAAAGGACCTGGACACCCGCAACAACATTACCACTGGCCATTATGACATCGTGGTCATACAGGACCACAGCCGACAGGCGGTGGATCACCCCGACAGTTTGCGGCAGTACATGCAGCAAGTGATCGATTTGGTGCAGGCCCAGGGCAGCCGTCCTCTGCTCTATATGACTTGGGCCCGACAGTGGGATCCCCTCATGATCGAGCAGATCGCCCCGGCCTACCGCAACTTGGCCCTGAGCAATGAGACGTTGCTGGCCCCGGTAGGCGAAGCCTGGCAAATGGCCCTCACCCTGCGGCCTGACCTGCCCCTGTACGATCCCGACGGCAGCCATCCCTCCCCCAGTGGCACCTACCTCACCGCCTGCGTGATGTATGCCCTCCTCTTCGAGCGATCGCCGGTAGGCTTGCCAGACCGGGCTACCACCCTGGACCGGCACGGGGAAAAGCTGTACCTCAACATCCAGACCCCTGAAGATGCCTTGTTTCTGCAAAAAGTAGCTCAAAGAGCGGTCGAAGCCGCTGCCCGTCGCTGATTTCCTGGCCCCAAAAATCCGCTCATGTCATCTGTTACCCGTACCAAACGCATAGGGATGTGGCTGGGCCCCATCGCCTTCGTGGCAACGCTCTCCTTTTTTCATCCAGCCGGGCTCACCACAGACGCCAACGCGGTATTGGCCGCAGCGCTATGGATCGCCATCTGGTGGACCACCGAATGCATTCCCATCGCAGTAACTTCCCTGCTGCCCATCGTGCTCTTTCCCCTTTTATCGGTGACGGACATCGCCACCACCACCGCTTCTTACGGGCACCGGTACATCTTCCTGTACGTGGGGGGCTTCATGCTGGCCCTGGCCATCGAGCGGTGGAACCTCCACCGGCGCATTGCGCTCAACATCATTCATCTGATCGGCACCAACATCCGGGGCATCATCTTAGGGTTCATGGTGGGCACTGCCTTCCTGTCGATGTGGATTTCCAATACAGCTACCTCAGTGATGATGCTGCCCATTGGCATGGCCATCGTGTCGCAGATGAAGCAAAACCCGCTGTCAAGTGCGGCAGAGGTGGAGCGCTTTGGCAAGGCCCTGATGCTCGCCGTGGCCTACAGTGCTTCGATTGGGGGCATGGCTACCTTGGTGGGCACTCCGCCCAACCTGCTCCTGGCTGGCGTGATCAATGACCTTTATGGCGTCGAGATCTCCTTTTTGCAATGGTTTCAGTTTGGGTTTCCCATTTCGGTGCTGCTGCTCACTTTGAGCTGGTTCTACCTCACCCGGGTCGCCTTTCGCTTTCAGCAGGCGACTTTTCCCGGTGGAAAAGAAGAAATCAACCAGCAGGTGCGGAAGTTGGGAACGATCGGCTACGAGGAAAAGATGGTGTTGCTGGTATTTGCCTGCACCGGCATTGCCTGGATCACCCGCCCCTACCTGGCGACCTGGCTCGGGGGGCTGGACGATACCATGATCGCCGTGATCGCGGGGGTGCTACTTTTCGTGATCCCGGCTGGCAAAAGGGAGGACCGGGCGCTCCTCACCTGGGAGGAGGCCGTCAAGCTGCCCTGGGGTATCCTGCTGCTGTTTGGCGGCGGCCTCGCCATCGCGGAAGGCTTCAAAACCACCGGCCTTGCGGCCTGGATTGGCGAGCAAATGACCCTGATGGACGGGGTCGCCCTGCTGCTGATCATGCTGGTGCTGGTGGCGGCCATCAACTTCCTCACCGAGATCACCTCCAACCTGGCCACCACGGCCATGATGCTGCCCACCCTGGCCTCTTTTGCTTTTGCCATCGACATTCACCCCTACATGCTCATGGTGGGGGCCACGGTAGCCGCTTCCTGTGCGTTTATGCTGCCCGTGGCTACGCCTCCCAACGCGGTGGTGTTTGGCTCCGGCTACCTCAGTATTCCCGATATGGTCAGGACCGGCATCTGGCTCAACCTCCTCTCTATCCTGCTGCTGACGATGATCACCTACGGGCTGCTGCCCCTGCTGTGGGGCTTTGCGCCCGAGGGCTTTCCCGCTGCTTGGGCTACTCCTGCGCCTTGATTTACGGGCCTCATTTTGACTGAAAAAGACTACTTAACTTATCATTTACTCATGCGAAACCTACTACACTACTTAGCCATCATGCTGATTCTCCCCTGCTTCGCTGGGGAGGGGATGGGTCAGCTTCAGGCCCAGTCCGCCGGCGAGGACTTGATCCTCGTGGGCATCATCGACGGTTCCATCGTGGGCGCCAAATCTCTGGAGTTTTATGCGGCTGCCGCCATTCCCGACCTTAGTGTCTATGGGGTGGGAACCGCCAACAACGGCGGTGGCTCCGACGGGGTGGAATACACCTTTCCCGCCGTTTCCATCGGCGCAGGGACCACCTTTTACTTGGCCCGCGACTCGGCTGATTTTAGCGATTTCTTTGGCTTCAATGCCGACTTCATCGACGGAGGCATCGTCACCAACTTCAACGGCAACGACGCCGTGGAGCTGTTTGAAAACGGCAGCGCGGTCGATGTCTTTGGCGACATTCAGATCAGCGGCACGGGCGAGCCCTGGGAGTACGAAGACGGCTGGGCCAAGCGCCAGGACAGCACCGGCCCCGATGGCAGCACCTTTGTGCTTAATAACTGGACCTTCAGCCCCCTCAACGTGTTTGACAACCAGACCACCAACGCGGGTTCGCCTATCCCCTACCCCACCGCAGCCTATCAGCCCGGTAGCGG
>CAYVAP010000079.1:0-4611 GCA_964449365.1 uncultured Bacteroidia bacterium | reverse complement strand
AGCGGGGGCGGCGGCGGCACGCCCACCTCCATCGAGATGGTGCTCAAGGGCGTGATCGACGGCCCGGTGCTGGGCGTCCGGGCGGTAGAATTCGAAGTGATCGACGACATCGCCGACCTGAGCGTGTACGGCATCGGCGTCACCAACAACGGTGGCGGCAGCGACAGCGTGGAGTGGAGCTTTCCCGGTGGCTCGGCCACGGCGGGTGATCGCCTCTACGTCGCGCGCGACTCGGCAGACTTCCGCGATTTCTTTGGCTTTGACGCTGATTACTACGACCCCAATCCCGATGCGCTCAACTTCAACGGCGACGACGGCATCGAGGTCTTCAAAGACGGACAATTGATCGAGATCTTTGGCGATACCCTGCTCGATGGCACGGGTGAGCCGTGGGAATATACCGACGGCTGGGCCCACCGCAAGGACGGCACTGGCCCTGACTCCAGCGTGTTTGTGCTGAGCAACTGGGACTTTAGTGGCCTCGACAACTACGACGGCACCACCACCAACGCGGGGGCGCCCCTGCCCTACCCCGTGCTACAAACCGGCAGCACCGGCCCCGACCTGGTACTGGTGGGCCTCATCCACGGCAGCGCCACGGTCAAGGCGAGTGAATACTACGTGCTCAACGACATCCCCGACCTGAGCCGCTATGGCGTAGGGTGCGCCAACAACGGCGGCGGCAGTGACAGCGTGGAGTTTGCCTTCCCGGCTGTCTCAGCCACGACGGGCGACCGCCTCTACGTAGCGCGCGACTCGGCAGCTTTTCGCGCCTTCTTCGGCTTCGACGCCACCTTCTACGACTCCCAGTCTTCCGGCGCGCACAACTTCAATGGCGACGACGCCTTCGAGCTGTTCGAAAACGGGGTGGTGATCGACATTTATGGCGACATAGACGTAGATGGCACGGGTGAGCCCTGGGAGTACAACGACACCTGGGCGCAGCGGCAGTGCGCCACCGGGCCGGACTCGGCTACCTTTGTGCTGGCCAACTGGACCATCGCCGCCCTCGACAACTTTGTCAACGACAGCCTCAACGCTGAGGCCCCCGAGCCTTACCCCGTGGATGCCTACCTGCCCACGCCCTGTGGTCCCCTCGGCGGCGGCACCGACCTGGTGATGACCGAGATCATGTACAATTCGCCCGGCAGCGACCTGGAGTACATCGAGCTGTACAACAACACCACAGCCCCCATCGACCTGACGGGCTATTCCATCACCGACGCCATCGACTTTACCTTTCCGGCGGTGAGCCTTCAGCCGGGGGCCTACCTGCTGATCACGGAAGATTCGATAGGGATGGATGCCTTTTGGGGCGTTACCGCTTACCAGTGGGCCTCGGGCTCCCTCAACAACGGGGGCGAGTCCATCACCCTGAAGGATGCGGCGGGCGTGATCATCGACTCGGTATTTTACGACGACGCGGCCCCCTGGACCAGCACCGCCGATGGCCGCGGACCGGCGCTGGTGCTCTGCGACCCCAACGTCGACAACAACGACGGCAGCAACTGGCAGCGGGCCACCACCTCTTCGGGCAACCTCTTTGACGGCCGCGAGGTGTTTGGCAATCCGGGCGACAGCGCCGAGTGCGTCAGTGTGCCCCTCATCGGCCTACAGGCGGCAGAGGTACTGGTGGGTGAAGCCGAGGGCGAACTGCGGGTGTTGCTTTACATGGACAACCCCGACTCGGTCAACGCGACCACCGTGGACCTGAGCGTGCTGCCGGGCGGCAGCGCCGACGCAACCGATTATGACTTCAGCGACACCACGCTGACCTTCCCCGCCGGGACCGATACCGCGCAGTTTGTGTTCGTAGGCATCACCGACGATGCCGATCAGGAGCCTGAAGAGAGCTTCACCCTCTCGCTGGCCAACCCCAGCAACGGCGCGCTCATCACCAACGATACCCTGCGGGTCCGCATCATCGACAACGATGCACCGCTGACCTACAGCCTGAAGCTCATCGGCCTAGTGCACGGTCCCAACAGTGGTGTGCCCAAGGCGGTGGAAATCCTGGCCCTGCAAGACATCCCTAACCTGAGCCTCTACGGGCTGGGCTGCGCCAACAACGGCGGCGGCTCCGACGGGCAGGAGTACACCTTCCCGGCGGTTTCTATCAGCGCAGGCACCTGTTTCTGGGTGGCCAACGATACGGTTGGCTTTCGGGACTTCTTTGGCTTTGAGGCGGCTTTTCAGGACGATGGGGCGGCCAACAACTTCAACGGCGACGATGCGTTCGAGCTGTTCGAGAGTGGCGAGGTGATCGATGTGTTTGGCGAAATCGACGCGGACGGCACGGGCACGCCTTGGGAGTACACCCTGGGCTGGGTACACCGCGTGGCCGGTACCGGTCCCGATACCAGCACCTTTGTGCTGGCCCACTGGGAGGTCAGCGACTTGGAAGAATTTGCCACCGTAACGGTAAACGCCTCGGCCGCCAATCCTTACCCGGTCAACTCCTGCGACGTGACGAGCATCGAGGATGAGCTGGCCGCCGCGCCCGTGCGCTTTTACCCCAATCCCACCCAAGGAACGCTGTACTTCGAGAGCCAGCGACCCATTGGCACCCTACGCATCCTCAACCTGATGGGGCAGACCGTGCTGGAGCAACGGTTTGCGGCCAAGCAGGGCAGCCTGGACCTCTCCCACCTGAGCGCCGATATGTACCTGCTGCAGTTTGTCTCGGGCGGTGAAGTCTGGACGGAAAAGATCATGCTGAGCGAATAGGTCAGCTTTTATGATCAGGGGGTAGGGTGATCCTACCCCCCGATTTTCATCTACTTGTACTACTACTTTTACGACATCCTTATGTTTTTCCTTCGCAAAACGCTGGGGCTGAAACTCATGGTCCTGACCTTGGGGCTGGGACTCTCTTCGGTTTGTGCCCAGCAAAAGATTACTGGCACCGTGTCGGGTGAGGAAGGAAAGCCTTTGCCTGGGGCAAGGGTCATTCTGAAAGCCTCTACCACGGGTGCGTTGGCCGACCAGGAAGGGCGTTACCAGATGACGGTTCCTGACCGGGAAACGGCCGTCCTGGTCTTTTCTTACTATGGCTACGAGCGGCGCAGCATCGAGGTGGCCGGCCGGGAGAGCATCGACGTGCAACTGAAGACTGACGTCAACACCATCGACGAGGTGGTGATCAACGCCATTGGTTTGGAGCAGGACAAAGACAACACCGGTGCGACCATCACCACGGTGAATGCCGAAGCGGTGGTGGAGTCGGGCGAGGCTCTTTTCATGAATGGCCTGGCGGGCAAAGCCAGCAACCTGCGGGTGGCTCGCTCCAACGGAGAGCCGGGGGCGGGTACTACTATTCAGATTCGGGGGGCCAACACCATCACGGGCTCCAGCAGCCCGCTGATCATCCTTGACGGGGTGCCCATCGACAACTCGACCACCTACGGCGGGGGTGATTTCAACCGCAACCGACGCATCGCGCAGTCGAGCCGCCTCAATGACCTCAACCCCAACGACATCGAGTCGATCCAGGTGCTAAAAGGGGCTTCGGCCGCTTCGCTGTGGGGCTCTCGGGCCGCCAACGGGGTGATCGTGATCACTACCAAGAAGGGCCAGGCGGGTAATTTCTCTATCAGCCTCAACTCCTCGGTTTCTTTCGATGAAATTCTCACCCGGCACCCCCTGCAGGCCAACTACGGGCAGGGCGATGGTGGCCAGTTTTCGGCTACCTCGACCAACAGCTGGGGCGACCGCATCGACGCGCGCAGCGGCGAGGGAGACCTGGTTACCGATCAGGGAGAGCGTTTCGTGGCTGAAGACGGCACGACCTTTTATCCTATTTTGGAGAAAAGATCGACCGATAACTTCGTGGAGCGGAACTTCAACGACGTGTTCCGCACTGGCCTTTTCTTCAACAACAGCGTGCAGATCAGCGGCGGCAACGACCGCTCGCAGTTTTTCCTGAGCCTGGGCCGCCTGGACCACGACGGCATCATCGAGAGCTCTTATTTTGACAAGACCAATTTTACCTTCAACGTCACCTCGCAGCTGAGCGACTGGCTCACGGTCAAGGCCAAGGCCAACTACGTCAACAGCGAGGCCAATCGCATCAACCAAAACTCCAACGTGGCCGGGCTTTACATCGGCCTGCTGCGTACGCCGCCGGACTTTTACAACCGCTATTACCGGGGCACCTACATCGACGCAACGGGGCTGGCCTTTAGCAACCGGCACCGGGCCTACCGCAATCCGTTGGGGGCCTCGAGCAGCCCGGCCTACAACAATCCCCTCTGGACGGTGAATGAGCAGCGGGCGCTGACCCGCGTCAACCGGTTGATCGCTTCTTCAGAAATGAACATCACCCCTGTCAACTGGCTGGTGCTCACCCTGCGCGGCGGGGTGGATCACTTCGACGACGTGCGGGAGTACTTTTTTCCCATCGGTACCGCCAACGCCGACTACAGCTCGGGCCGCTTTGACGAGGACAACATCGTCAGCACCCAGATCAACTTTGACGCCATCGCCCGGGCCAATTTCAAGCTGACCGATGACCTGCGCAGCACCATCGTGGCGGGCTGGAACGTCAACGATCAGCAGCGCTACTTCAACTCGACCTCGCTGATTGCCTTTCAGGCCGACGTGGACATCGCC
>CAYVAP010000078.1:1172-11425 GCA_964449365.1 uncultured Bacteroidia bacterium | reverse complement strand
TGGCCAGCCCCCACATATTGGCTCACTCAGTGGCCGCCCAAGCGACTATATTTTCTTTCAATTACGAATTCCTGATTACGAATTTCGAATGCGAAGCACTAGGGCTTTTTCCCAATCCGGCCCAGGATCAGGTGGTGATACGCCTGCCCAAAGTGGTACGGGTCCAGAGCTGGCACCGCTTCAGCCTGCATGGCAGTTAGGTGCGTGGCTGGGCTGGTGGGCAAGCGACTGACTCGCATACGCTTCCCTAGCGGGCATTCCATCAGGAATTTACCTGCTGGAAGTACAAACCGATGAAGGGCGGGCTGTGCGCCGCCTGATCATCGAGCAATTCGCGGAGTAGCTTATGGCTCAGGCCACCTGTCTGCTAGGCGGGTGGCTTTTGCCTTTCGCTTTCTTCGAATTGGCTGTTAACTTTCGCTTCTTCCCACCCAAACCTGCCCTCATGCAACAACCTTTGCCACCTTTCAGCCTAAGCGGCTCGCCCAACGTGCCGGAACTGCTCACCCAACTGCGGTGCACCCTCGCGGTGAGTACCTGCCAGGCCGGAAAGGTCATCTTCATCCGTGCCCGCGATGAGAAAAACCTGATGCAACTCAGGTGGGCCACCTCCGCTACCACAGCTCGGCAGACGAGATCTATGACGTACAAATCCTGCCAGGCATGACTATGCCCGACATTCTCAACCCCTTGCGCCCCGAGCACAAACTGGGCCTGGCTACGCCCCAGGCCACCTACTGGGCCAAGCCCAGCGCCGACCCGATGGCTTGATTCTCTCAATATTTTCTTATGCTAGACGCCGACTCTTTTCGCCAACACGCCCATCGCCTGGTAGACTGGATGGCCGATTACCTGGCCTCCGTGGAGCAATACCCTGTCAAGTCGCAGGTGCAGCCGCGTGACATCTATGAACAATTGCCCGATGGACCGCCGAGCAAGGGCGAAGCGATGGATGCCATTCTGGCTGACTTCGAGCGCATCATCATGCCAGGCATCACCCACTGGCAGAGCCCCCATTTCATGGCTTACTTTCCCGCCAATGCCTCCTACCCTAGCCTGCTGGCCGAGATGCTGACCGCTACCCTGGGTACCCAATGCATGATCTGGGAGACCTCGCCCGCCGCCGCAGAGTTGGAAGAAAAGATGATGGATTGGCTGGGCCAACTGATCGGCATCCCCAGCGATTGGGAGGGGGTGATCCAGTCTACCGCTTCTGATGCGAGCCTGTGCGCCATCCTCAGCGCGCGCGAGCGGGCCAGCGCATTTTGGGTCAATGAGCAGGGCCTCACCGCGCAGCCCCGCTACCGGGTCTATGGCTCGACCGAGCTACACTCCTCTATCGAGAAAGACGTCAAGATCGCCGGCCTGGGCCGCGCCAACTACGTGCGAGTAGCCGTCGATGATGAGCGCCTGGCTATGCACCCCGAGGCGCTGCGCGCCGCTATCGAGAGGGATCAGGCCATGGGCTTTGAGCCCTTGATCGTCGTAGCAGCCATAGGCACCACGAGCAGCACCGCCATAGATCCCTTGGCCGAGATCGCCGAGATTTGCGAGGCGCACGGCCTTTGGCTGCACGTAGATGCAGCTTACGCTGGCTCAGCGCTGATCTTGCCTGAGTATCGACACCTGATCGAGGGCATCGAAAAAGCCGATAGCTTCGTGTTCAACCCGCATAAGTGGCTCTTTACCCACTTCGACTGCTCGGCCTACTTTGTCAAAGACCGAGGCGCCCTCATTCGCACCTTCGAGATCAGCCCTGAGTACCTCAAAACAGGGGTCGATCGCCAGGTCAACAACTACCGCGATTGGGGGGTGCCGTTGGGGCGGCGCTTTCGGGCGCTGAAGCTGTGGTTTGTGATGCGCAACTTGGGCGTGGCTCAGATGCAGGCCATCTTGCGGCAGCATATCACCTGGACGCAAGAGCTGAGCGAGCAAATGGCGGCGCATCCGGATTTTGAGCTGATGGCCCCTACCCCTTTCAATCTGGTTTGTTTTCGCTATCATCCCGCTGGAGTCGATGATGAAACGACCCTCGAGCAGCTCAATCAAGGGCTCCTGACCGACCTCAACGGCAGCGGCAAAGTCTACCTCACGCACACCCGCCTGCGAGGGCGCTACGTGATTCGCCTCGTACCTGGCCAGACGTACCTAGCGCGCCACCACGTACAAGCGGCCTGGCAGTTGATCCAGCAGTCAGCCATATCCCTGATGGGTTGATGGCGCTTCCCAGAGCGCCAAAACGCAGATGTGCCCCTGCTTCTGTCCGAAACAGGGGCACAGCCTCAGACTCATGCGTATCGCCTATTTCGCGCCGACGATCTCAGCCTCAGTAATTTTGTCAAAAGCCAGATCGATAATTTCCCGCTGCTCCTTGCTGTGTTGCTTGGCGTGGCCTGAGGCGGGTGTCGCCGAGGGTTTACGCCCATAGTAAGTCAGCTCTACCTCAGTTACAACCCGCAAGATGTAGTTCCAGGCACCCATGTTGCGAGGCTCTTCCTGAGCCCAGCACCACTGTACCCCCTCAGGATAGCTGGCAATCAGCTCGCGCAGTTGCTTGACGGGTAGGGGGTAGAGCTGCTCCATGCGCACCAGGGCGATGTCCTTGCGATCAGATTGTTGCTGCTCGTCTAGCAGATCGTAGTAGATCTTGCCCGTGCAGAGGATGACCTTCTTGGCTTTTTTATGGTCCACGTAGGGATCGTCGATGATTTCGCGGAAGCGGGTACCCTCCGCCATTTCGTCAATCGAGCTGATGGCCAATGGGTATCGCAGCAGTTTTTTAGGGGTGAAGAAGATCAGCGGGATACGAAACTCCTGGTGAAACTGCCGACGCATCGCGTGGAAGAAGTTGGCAGGTGAGGTGATGTTCATGATCTGCATGTTCTTGCGCGCACACAGCTCCAGATAGCGCTCTAGACGCGCCGAAGAGTGCTCGGGTCCTTGCCCTTCGTAGCCATGTGGCAAGTACTGCACCAGACCGCTCATGCGCTGCCACTTGGTCTCCGCGCTAGCGATGTATTGGTCCATCACGATCTGGGATCCGTTGGCAAAGTCGCCAAACTGGGCCTCCCAGATCACCACGTTGTTGGGGTTGGCGATAGAGTAGCCATATTCGAAGCCCAGTACACCGTACTCGGATAGCAGCGAGTTGTAAGCGCTAAACTCGGCCTGCTCACCGGGGCGAATGTGGTTGAGGCCAATCCACTCGCTTTCGGCATCAGTCGAGAGCAGCACCGAATGACGGTGGGAAAAAGTACCCCGGCGGCAATCTTGCCCACTGAGGCGAATGGGCTTGCCCTCCAGGAGCAAGGTGCCATAGGCGATCAGTTCGCCTAGGGCCCAGTCGAGCTTATCGGCCTCTACCGCTTTGAGGCGGTCTTGAAAGAGCTTACGGATTTTCTTGTGGGCGTTGAACTCTTCGGGGATGTCATGGATTTTGTGAGCGATCTCTAGCAGCACGTCTTTGCTGACCCCGGTCTCGATGGAGTCCTGCATGAAGTCGCCGTTGTTCACGCGGCGAATGCCATCCCAGGTGCCCTTGAGGTAGGGGGCGCGCGCTAGCTTTTCGGTGGCGCGCGATTCTTCCAGCTCTTTTTGCAGCTCTGCTTTGAACTCTTTCTCCAGCTCTTTGGCCATGTTGGCCTCCACCTCGCCCGCCTGCATCAGCTTGTCGAAATAGATCTTGCGCGGATCAGGATGCCTCTTGATGATGTCGTAGAGCAGCGGCTGGGTAAAGGCGGGCTCGTCGGCCTCGTTGTGGCCGTGGCGACGATAGCAGAGCAGGTCGATGAACACGTCCCGGCCAAACTTCTGGCGGAATTCCATCGCTAGCTCCGTGGCCAGAACCAGGGCTTCAACGTCGTCGCCGTTGACATGAAAGACCGGCGACTGCGTGACCTTGGCCACGTCGGTACAGTAGGTCGAAGAGCGCGCGTCGAGGTAGTTGGTGGTAAAGCCCACCTGATTGTTGATCACCAAATGCAGGGTGCCGCCGGTCTTGTAGCCATCGAGGCGAGACATCTGGATCACCTCATACACGATGCCTTGGGCTGCTACTGCCGCGTCGCCGTGGATAAGAATGGGACAGACTTTGCTGAAGTCCTGCCCGTATTTACGATCGATTTTGGCGCGAGCCGAGCCTTCTACCACGGGATCTACCGCCTCCAGGTGGGAGGGATTGGGCATCAAGCTGAGGTGTACTTGCTTCTGCCCGCTAGTCTCGACATCGGCCGAAAAGCCCAGGTGATACTTCACGTCGCCCTGAAAGACCGAGTCTTGGTACTCTTTGCCTTCGAATTCAGAGAAAATCTCGTCGTACTCCTTACGTAGGGTGTTGGCTAGCACGTTGAGGCGACCCCGGTGAGCCATGCCCATCACAAACTCTTCGATACCCAACTCCGCGCCTTGCTCAATGGCCGCATCGAGGGCGGGGATGAGCGTCTCAGCGCCTTCCAGCGAAAAACGCTTTTGCCCCACAAACTTGGTACCGAGAAACTTTTCGAAGATCACCGCCTGATTGAGCTTGCGCAGGATGTGCTTTTTCTTTTCCAAGCCAAACTGCGAGCGGTTGCGGGTACTCTCCATGCGCTCTTGTAGCCACTGCACCATCTCGGGCGTACGCACGTAGCGAAACTCTGCCCCGATAGATTGGCAGTAGGTCTCTTCTAGCAGGTCGAGAATGTCGCGCAGCTTGGCCGGGCCAAGGCCCAAGGCTTCGCCCGCCTGAAAAACCGTCTCCAGGTCGCCTTGCCCCAGGCCAAAGTTGGCTAGATCGAGCGTGGGCGCGTATTTGCGACGCTCACGCACCGGGTTGGTCTTGGTAAAAAGATGCCCTCGGGTACGATAGTCGTTGATCAAGTCGAGGACATGGATTTCCTTCGAGGCCGCCTCAGCGCTCAGTGGGGCAGCTTCGCTGGTTTCGGCCTGCCCGTTGTAGTTGGTCAGGGCAAATTCAAAACCGGAAAAAAAGCGCTTCCACTCTTGAGAAACCGAGTCAGGGTCTTGTTGGTAGGCCCGGTACACATTGTCGATGTACTCGGGGGTTGCATTGCTTAAAAAAGATAGCTGATCAGACATGATCTATGGCGCTTATTACGGATCCGTTCAATGATGGCTTGAAAAAAGGATGCTCATCGCACGTTTGAAATTGGCGATTTCTCGCAGAATTACGAATGAGTTTTGGCATGGCTCATTCGTATGGTAAAGCTACGAAAATCGCTACGCAAATCTGAGTCTGAAATACGCACATATCTAGATATTTTAGTGATCACTTCGCCTCAGGCTAGCGGCAGCAGAAAGTAGAAGGTAGTTCCCTGTTTGGGGGCCGATTCGACCCACATGCGCCCGCCCATGCGAGTCACGATGCGCTGGCATACCGGCAACCCTACGCCATGCCCGCGCGGATGGGTCAAGTCGCGCTCTCGACCAAAGTGAAAAAGCGCCTCGCACTGCGCCTCGGTCAATCCTACGCCATTGTCGGATACGCGAAAGCACCAGCCCTCACTTACCCGCTCCGCCGCGATCACTACCTCCGGCGGGGTGGCCTCATTGTAGGCGATGCCGTTGACGATCAATTGCTGAAAGAGGGCCAGCAGCTCGAACTCATTGCCCACAATCTCAGGTAAACGGCCCTGGTGAATGTGGACTTGCCGGGCTTCGATCAGGGGTTGTAAGTTGGCCAGCACTTGATGCAACAGGTCATCCAGCACCACAGTATGGGCGCTCGCGGTATCACTGAGCTGCGCATTGTCGAGCAGCCCTGCGATGATGCTTTCCATGCGGTAGAGATGGTTGAGCCATTCTTCGGCCTGATTGACCAGCCTTAGGTGATCGGTATGCTCCAGGTCGTGTACCAACTGCTGCCCCAGGGCGATGGTGAGGCTCAAGGGCTCGCGCAGCGTATGCGAAACCGCCGAGGCAAAGTCAGCCAGGCGCTCGTTGGAGCGACGCAGCTCTTGATTGAGCTGCAATAACCGCTGACGAGCTTCTACTTGTTCGTTGACATTTTCGGTGTAAAAAATCAAGCCACCGACTTCATCGCCTGCCTCGTACCAAGGAGCCACTACCCAATTGATGTAGTCGGTGCTTCCGTCTTTGCGGGGAAAAGGGTCTGCCTCGCAGCTCTCGATCACCCCCAGGAGACAGCGCTGATGAGTGCGACGCCAGCGAGGGGGGATTTCAGGGAAAACCTCGTAATGAGTGCGGCCCAAAACTGACTCCCTCAAGCCATAAACCTCCATCCAGTGATCGCTGACCATCAGGTAGCGCATTTCTCGATCAAACATGGCTACCGCAGCGGGCGCATGCTTGATGAAGTACGACAGCAGCGACAATTGCTCTGGCCCTCTCCGCTCGGCGTGGGCTTGTAGCCAAAGGTAGCCCAGCAATTCGCCCCGCTCGGTCGCCAACACAAAGCCGTGCCAACGCACACCATCGCTCAGCCGTCCTTCAAAGGTCTGTAAGCCCTTGGCTTCGAGATCGATCTGAAATTCCTTGAGCAAGCCTGTGAGCTGCGTGATAGGCTTGCCTGCCAGCTCTGTGTCAGTAAAAGGTAACCAATCCAATCCCTGACCATAATTGCGATCGATCTCATGCCGAGCGTTGGTCTGAAAAATCACGGCTGGCAACTGAGCCAATAACCGCTCGAAATCCAGCCATGCCTGATGGAAGGGAATCGGATTCACGTCGGAGGGAAGGAGGTCGGCCATGGGGCAAATCTAGGGATCCTGTCGTAAGCTTTGGCGGCTACTCAATTTGCCAATACGTGGTTCGCAAGCGATGGTTAACGCTGGTAGAGCCAAAAACTACGCAACACCAACACGAGCATCCAGGGCAGAAAGGCCGGGTGAAACGCCTGCGGCAACCAGTACCAGCCCAGCAGGGGAATAGCCGTGAGTACCAGACTCGCCAGCCAGTAGTAGCGCCCCCAACGAGGGGGCTCGCGTCGAAGGAGCATCACCGCAGCCACCAAATGGGTGGGCAGCAACCAAAGCAGGTTGTAATTTTGCGCCGGTGCGGTATGGATGGTGGCCACCCACAGCAGCAGCAGCACCAAGCCAGAGAGGCCCGACCCGCCAAAGAGCAGTCGGTCCCAGATAGCCTGGTAGCGAGCGCCGCGCCATTGACGATAGGTGAGCCAGCCCACGGCCAGGGCCAACAGCCAAAAAAGAAATCGCGGCCACAGGAACCACGGCTCTGCCTCCACGTCGAACTCGCCAGGAGACAGATCGCGCCGTTCGGCTACCAATGGATTGGTGCCCTGGGAGTAAGCACCTTCGCCTGGGCAAATTCTTCTGCCAAAAAATCAGGCAAAAACATGCGTTGCCGAGGCGTAATGGGTTGATCGACTACCGCCCCTAGCGCTAGGTCGATGCCAAAACCCGCCCAATGGCGATTTTCCAGGTATACCCACAGCAGGTCGCGGAAGGTCTGCTCGGTGGGTTGACTTACCTCGGCGTATTGCAGGCCCTCACCCAGCACCTCCTTGAAGAGGTCGCGCACACGCGTGGCGCAGTTGTCGTAGAAAAACTCGTAGAGGTAGTAGCGATTTTCGGGCAGATAATTAGTCTCCAGAAAATCGTAGACCGCTTGTTTTTGTGCTTGAGTCAGCTCCAGCACCTGGGCAAAATAGCTGCGCTCGAAGTAGTGATAAACCCGCTCGAAGTGATCGTAAGTCTCCACGTCGAGCCGATAATTGAGCCGCCCTTGGATGAAGTTGAGGTAAAACTCCATCTCTTTTCCCGGCTGAAAATCGAAGGTGCCATAGTTGTACACCCGATCGATGCGCGCCACCGGATCATGCACCCAAATGGCCGTATGCCCAAATGCCGAGTACAACTCCGCCCCTGGCGCGATGGTCAGCAAGCTAATTTCTGCTTCGGTAGAAAGGACGCGGGCTTGCAAGCAAGCGGCCCCAGTCCATGACCACAGCAACAGCAGGCTAGCCAAGCAACGCGACAACAGCGCAGAGGGAGCGATCATGCCCAAGAGTAATTGATGAAACAAGCGAAGATGGTACCCCACAAAGATAGGAGAAATTACCTAGCAGAAAACCTCGCAGGTCGGGGGACCTGCGAGGTTTTTCAGAGATCGGTAGACCTCACAGGTTTTGAAAACCAATGAGGTCTTGATCGGGATGATCAATCCATCACCATCTGCTGCGAGGCAGCGCGGCGACGATCGCGAGCTTCGGACTCTTTCTGATCGCCCACCAGGATGTCCTGATAGCGACGCAGACCAGTACCAGCCGGGACGAGATGGCCGACGATCACGTTTTCCTTCAAGCCGTTGAGCTCGTCGGTCTTGGCCGTGATGGCCGCTTCGCTCAGCACCTTAGTGGTCTCCTGGAAAGAAGCCGCAGACAGCCATGACTTGGTACCCAGCGACGCACGGGTGATCCCCATCAACACAGGCTGACAGATGGCCGGGCGAGCCTTGCGGGCCTTGACCAGGGTTTTGTCCTGACGGCGCAGTAGCGAGTTTTCATCGCGAAGCTGACGCTGAGCCACGATCTGACCGGGACGCAGGTTCTCCGAATCGCCGGCTTCTTCGACCACCAGCTTGTCGTAGATCCAGTCGTTTTCTTCCTGGAAGTCCTGCTTCATCACCACTTCCTTCTCCAGGAAAATGGTATCGCCGGCGTCGACGATCTCGGCTTTCTGCATCATCTGCCGCACGATTACCTCGACGTGCTTGTCGTTGATCGGTACCCCCTGCATCCGGTATACCTCCTGGATCTCGTTCACGATGTAGGATTGCACCGCGCTCGGACCTTTGATAGAGAGGATATCCTTGGGAGCAATTGCTCCGTCAGAGAGGTTTTCGCCCGACATCACGTAGTCGCCATCATGCACCAAGATGTGCTTGTTAAGCGAGATGAGGTACTTACGCTCATCCGACTCATCGGGGGCCATGATGAATACCTCTCGGTTGCCACGCTTGATACCACCCAGGCGCACCACCCCTTCGATAGCCGATACCACGGCAGGGTTGGAGGGGTTGCGGGCTTCGAAAAGCTCGGTAACTCGTGGCAGACCGCCCGTAATGTCAGCAGTACCACCGCCGCTACGTGGGATCTTCACCATGGTCTTACCAGCATACAGCTCCTCTTCGTCTTCTACCACCAGGTGTGCCCCGACTGGCAGGTTGTACGAGCGCTGCTCGTTACCATCCTTATCGATCACGATGATCGTCGGGTTGACCGTGCGGTCGCGAGAGTCGATGATGACTTTCTCCTTGTGGCCGGTCTGCTCGTCGGTATCTTCGAGGTAGGTTTGTCCCTCGCGCACGTCCTTGAGCGTGACTTTCCCTTCGTGCTCCGAAACGATGACCGAGTTGTAGGGATCCCAGTTACAGAGCATAGTGCCTTTCTCGACCTCTTGCTTGTCCTTGACGTAGAGGTTCGAGCCGTAAGGTGCCTTGTTGGAGAAGAGAATGCGTGATTGCTCATCCAAGACCTTGATCTTACCGGTACGGCTGACCACGATCATGGAGGTTTCGCCATCATTTTCCTTCTCGACGTAGCGTACGTTTTCCAGCTCTACGCGACCAGGGAACTTGGCGATCAACTGACTGGCGGAGGCCAGACGCTGAGCGATACCACCCACGTGGAAGGTACGCAGGGTCAACTGGGTACCAGGCTCACCGATGGACTGGGCAGCCACTACGCCCACGGCCTCGCCGTTTTCGACCAGGCGACCGGTGGCCATGTGGCGACCGTAGCACTTGGCACAAACTCCGGTGCGTGATTCGCAGGTCAGCACCGAGCGAATTTCGACTTCCTCGATGGTCGTCTCATCGATGCGACGAGTGATGGCCTCGGTGATTTCCTCCCCGCTGGCCACGATCAGCTCGTCAGTGAGGGGATCATGGACATCGTTGAGCGACACACGACCCAAGATGCGCTCGTGCAGCGGCTGGATGATGTCTTCGTTCTCCTTCAGGGCCGAGATGGTGATGCCGCGCAGGGTGCCACAGTCAAACTCGGTGATAATCACATCCTGAGCGACGTCGACCAGACGGCGGGTAAGGTAGCCAGCGTCGGCCGTCTTGAGGGCGGTATCGGCCAGACCCTTGCGGGCACCATGGGTCGAGATGAAGTACTCCAGTACCGAGAGGCCTTCCTTAAAATTGGCCAGGATTGGGTTTTCGATGATCTCACCCGCAGAGCCTTTGAGGGTCTTTTGCGGCTTGGCCATCAGACCACGCATCCCGCCGAGCTGACGAATCTGCTCTTTGGAACCACGTGCCCCAGA
>CAYVAP010000078.1:0-1162 GCA_964449365.1 uncultured Bacteroidia bacterium | reverse complement strand
CAGAGTGGAACATCATGTAGATGTTATTGAAGCCGTCCTTGTCGGTCTCCATCTGATTCATCAGGGTATCGGTCAGGGCCGAGTTGGTATGGGTCCAGACGTCGATCACCTGGTTATACCGCTCGTTTTCCGTGATCAGACCCATGTTGTAGTTCATCCATACTTCCTCGATCTTGGCCTCGGCCTCCTTGATGAGAACTTCTTTTTCCTCAGGGATAATCACCTCTGCGAGAGAGAAGGACAGACCACCTTTGAAGGCTTCCTGGAAGCCCACGTTCTTCAGATCGTCGAGGAATTTCACGGTATCGACCAGGCCGACTTTGAGGAAGATGTTGGCAATCACCTTCCGCATCGACTTCTTGGAAAGCAGTTCGTTGACGAAGCCTGCATTCTTGGGCACAATCTTATTGAAGAGTACGCGCCCTACCGTGGTCTCGATGATTTCGGTGTCGGGATCGCCGTTCTCTTTGAAGAGGTATTGGCGATTTTCTTCGTCGTATTTTTGCACCCGCACTTTGATCATGGCGTGCTTGGCCACGACGCCTTCGTTGTAGGCGATTTCGACCTCGGCGGGGCTACCAAAGAGCAACCCTTCGCCTTTGTCGCCGGGGCGGCCTTTGGTCAGGTAGTATACCCCCAATACCATGTCTTGGGTAGGCAGGGTAATGGGTGAGCCATTGGCAGGGTGCAGGATGTTGTGGCTGGCCAGCATGAGGACCATGGCTTCGAGGCACGCCTCGTTGCTCAAGGGTACGTGTACCGCCATCTGGTCGCCGTCAAAGTCGGCGTTGAAGCCGGTACATACCAGCGGATGCAGGCGAATGGCCTTGCCCTCGACCAGCTTGGGCATGAAAGCCTGGATTCCCAGACGGTGCAGGGTCGGGGCGCGGTTGAGCATGACCGGGTGGCCTTTGAGGACATTTTCGAGGATGTCCCAGATCACTGGGTCGCGACGGTCGACCAGCTTTTTGGCGCTCTTGACCGTCTTGACAATGCCTCGCTCGATCAGCTTACGAATGACGAAAGGCTTGAACAGCTCTGCGGCCATCGACTTAGGCAGACCACACTCATGCAGCTTGAGGTTGGGACCAACTACGATCACAGAACGGACAAGCATCCTACCCGTGGCGAGTTTTACACCCGGCAAGCGCTTCGACTTGGC
>CAYVAP010000077.1:0-11758 GCA_964449365.1 uncultured Bacteroidia bacterium | reverse complement strand
ATCCCCCTCAATGAGCTCAAGCAGCCACCCTCTGAGGTAGCCGAGCTAGCCTCCATGACTATGGAGTTGCTCTGCCTCGATCACTACGATCATTTCTACCAAGACCCAAAGGCGCTGCACCGAGCCCAGAAGAATCAACTGATGCGCTGCATCACCATTTTTCCCTGGATTGCGACGGTAGACGCCTTCCAGCAATGGATCTACGATCACCCGCAGCACAGCGCCGAGGAGCGTCAGGCGGTATGGACACAGTGTTACCGTCGCTTTCATGGCGATGAGGTAGACTGGACGGGCTACGATCATGTTTTGGCCTCCCTCTGGCTCAAGCAGCTTCACATTTTTGAGGTGCCATTCTACTACATCGAGTATGCCATCGCCCAGTTGGGAGCTTTGGCTATCTGGCGCAATTACCGCGAGCGACCGACCGAAGCCCTCGATCAATACCTGGAGGCGCTACAACTAGGCTACACCCGTCCTATTCCCGCAGTGTGTGAGGCCGCAGGTATTCGCTTCGACTTCGGGGTAGAATACAGGCAGGAGTGTGTGGCATACTGCCTGGATGCGTATCGAGCCATCGAAATCTGATTGACCCTTGCCACATCAAAAAGCGCCCCGCCGGATGATTCCTGCGGGGCGCTTGCGATTTCGACATGTTGTGGCCTAAAAGCGATTGCGCAGCAGCTCGATGAACTCATTGACCACGTGATCTTTGCGGTCGAGGCTGTCATTGCTCAGCACGAACTTGGTGAGGATATCCTCGACTTCGTCTTTGTTCTGGGCATTGTTGACCTTATCGACGATGATGCGAAAGCGAACATTGTTGCCTTCAAAGACCTTCTGCACGTACTGATACTGCTTGTGGATGGGAATTTCATCCAGTTTGATTTTACGGCTACTATTGATGGAGTCGGCTAGCTTGGCTTGGGGCTTTGAGAAGCGATCGGCCACGGTGCGAGAGCGTTCGTTGAGGCGGTCGAGCACCGAGGCGGGTTTGTCTTCCTGGTCGGCCTGGTTGTCAGAGTCCTCATCGGCTTTGGTCTCCTTGATCCTAGGAGGCTCTTCGGTGGGAGTCGCATCGCCTTGCTCCTGATCGCGCTTTTGGCGCTCGCTGAGAAAGCGATCCAAAAAATCGCTGGTGGATTCGCGCTGCGTGGGCGATGCCTCGGCTTTGGGTGGCTCAGCTTTCGGTTCTGGCTCTGGTCTCGGTTCTGCTGGAGGCTCCACCCTGGGCGCTATCGGGTGATGATTGTTGCTCACAGGTGGGGTGGGCTCCACTTTAGGCGCTTCTGGCTCCGGCTCGGGGGTAGGCTCAGAGGCGGGCGGTGTCTCAGCTTTGGGCTCCGGCGCAGGGGGAACTTCGGCCTTCGGTTCTGGGGTTGGCTCAGGCTCGATTGGGGGCTCTTCCTTGAACGCTGGCTTCTCCAAAGGCGTGGGGATGGAGGTTGGGGCGGGCTCATCCAACTCATCGAGATCGAGGTCGAAGCTCGATTTTTTTTCTTCCGCTAGGGTATCGAAAAAACTCATCCGCTTCTTTTCCTCCTCGGCGCGGCGCATGGCCTCCTCTTGTGCCCGGCGACGGGCCTCTTCCTCTTTGCGGCGAGCATCTTGCTCAGCCTGTTGCCGCTGTCTTTCTTCTTCTGCGCGCTTTTGCACTTCGCGCGCCTTGATTTCGGCTTGAGCCTCTTGCATTACTTCATCGAGGCTGCGGCCCGTCAGCGCCCGAAACTGAGCCTTGCGATACTGATCGAAGTCCTGACCGCTCTTGCGGTTGTAGGCTGCGACCACTTTATCCATCTTTTCGAAGAAGCTATGCTTGTCGATCTGCTCCTGCTGATTTTTGTGGTAATACTTCAGGATGATATCTACCACAAAGTCGAGGTCGTGAAAAAATTGAGCGTAGCGCTCGTATACGTTCAGCGAGAGGGTTTCTTGCTGAGCGAAAAAGAAGCTCTCAAAAGTCTTACGCGGTGCCAAGAGCAAGCGGAGGTTGTTGTACACCGCTCGCTTGAGCATCGGCTGAAAATCGTCTTTGGACACCTCGATACAGCGTGAGATCTGGTTTTTGAGGGTCTGTAGGGTCTGCTTGATTTCTGCCTTCTCCAGGTTGAAGTAAGGGTGGTAGAGCTTATTGATTTGCATCTCCCACACCTGAAACACCTGAAAAATCAGGAACCGATTCACCTGTTCATGCTCAGCAAAAGATTTGAGCGCTTCACCCTGAATGCGGTCCTGCTCGAAGTAATGGCTTTCAAACAAGTCGGCACTGACTTTTTGGGCAAGTTCATTGAGCTTTTCTTCCGGTAGGATGAATGGTTCCATTATTTTTTTTCTATTATTGCGCATTAGCTGCCCGGGTAAAGATAGGGGTTTTGGTAGGGAATGAAAACGCAAATGTCCCTGAGTATGATGTCGTTGGATACAACAGGCGAAAATTACGCTAAACCTACGAAACCCCAAGAGAAGAAGTTGTGAATAGTAACGATAATGGTTTGACTAGTAGTGTTTTATTCGCGAAAGAAACTCCACCGGAGATCTATCGTAGGGATTATCTTTCCCCATGGCTGCAAATTTCAATCGGCTGACGTGCGACTTCCATGCTACATGGTGATAGGGCTAATGAGCCTGCTGATGGCCTGCGAAAAGGCTCCTCCCCCGGTGGAATGGCAGACCATTGCCAGCAAAGGGGGTACTTACACCATTGAATTGCCGGCCCACCTACAGGCAGGCTATGACATGCATGAGTACGCCAATTTGCAGTACTACGACCTGGAAAAAAGCATTTTCTTGCTGGGCATCGAAGACGCGAAGGCTAACCTCGGCGACATCAAGCGCAAGCGCCTCAAGGTCGGCGGATACTTTGCCTTCGTCGAAGACAACGTATTGGAAAAAAACGATAGCACCTCCCAAGAATCGATCGAACACTTTACCCCTCGCGGCGCGACGGCCCGCTCGGCTCGGGTGGGCGATTACTACGTGTCGAGCCATGCCCTAGACGCCATCCCGGTCTACTACCGTATCGTGGTCTACGAAAGCGAAGACTTGTTTTTGCAGTTGGTCATTTGGACGCCCTACGATCAGCACTGCGATATGCGGCCCATGGTCGATCGCATCACCCGCTCGGTTACTTTTCTTTGACCACCGGCCAATCTGTATCCCAAAGAAATTCTCTGTAATTTTGTCGCCGCTTTACTGAACTCGTGCTGTCGACAGCCAGCAAGGTGAGGACATCGCATTCCGATCTACGTTTCATGAACCTAGGCAAAGAAATCTCCCGCCGTCGTACCTTTGGCATCGTGAGCCACCCTGATGCGGGCAAGACCACGCTGACCGAAAAACTCCTGCTCTTCGGCGGAGCTATCCAGGAAGCAGGGGCCGTCAAGTCCAAAAAGATCACGCGGCATGCCACTTCCGACTTTATGGAGATCGAGCGGCAACGGGGTATCTCGGTTGCCACCTCGGTGATGGGCTTTGAGTACCAGGGCAAAAAGATCAACATCCTCGACACCCCAGGCCACCAGGATTTTGCCGAGGACACCTACCGCACCCTCACGGCGGTAGACAGCGCCATCGTGGTGATCGACGTGGCCAAAGGCGTCGAGACCCAGACCGAAAAGCTGGTCGAAGTCTGCCGCATGCGCGACACGCCCATGATGGTCTTCATCAACAAGATGGACCGCGAGGGCAAGGATGCCTTCGAGCTACTAGACGAAATCGAAGAAAAGCTCAAGCTGAAGGTACGCCCCCTGAGCTGGCCCATCGGCATGGGCAAAAGTTTTCGCGGGGTGTATAGCCTCTACGAAAAAAAGGTGGTGCTTTTTCAGGCCCACAGCAAGCAGTTGGAAAACGAATCGGTGGTAATCGAGGACCTGAGCGACGAGCGCCTAGAGCCTATGGTGGGCGAGTCTGCCGCCGAATTGCTGCGCGAAGAAGTGGAACTGATCGAGGGAGTCTACCCGGCCTTCGACCCTGAGACATATCGGCGCGGCGCGATTTCGCCGGTGTTTTTCGGCTCAGCAGTCAACAACTTCGGTGTGCGCGAGCTGCTCGACTGCTTCGTGGATATCGCCCCTTCGCCCCAGGCGGCCCATACCGAGGAGCGCGACATCGAGCCCAAGGAAGACAAATTCACGGGCTTCGTATTCAAGATCCACGCCAATATGGACCCCAACCACCGCAACCGCATCGCCTTCGTGCGGGTGTGCTCGGGGCTGTTTGAGCGCAACAAGTCCTACAAGCACGTGCGCCTGGGCAAAAACCTCAAGTTTCCCGCACCGACCTCGTTCATGGCCGCCAAAAAGGAGGTGATCGACGAAGCCTTTCCGGGCGACATCGTGGGCCTCTACGATACGGGCAACTTCAAGATCGGCGATTCCCTCACCGAGGGTGAAGAATTGCATTTCACGGGCATTCCCAGCTTTGCGCCAGAGTTGTTCCAGTACGTCGAAAACGCCGACCCTATGAAGTCCAAACAGCTCGCCAAGGGCCTGGAGCAGCTCATGGACGAGGGCGTGGCCCAGCTTTTTTACCACGAATACACCAACCGCAAGCTCATCGGCTGCGTGGGTGCGCTACAATTCGATGTGATCGCCCATCGCCTCAAGCATGAGTACAACGCCACCTGCCGCTACGAACCCGCTCGACTCTACAAGGCTGTATGGGTGAGCGCCGATGATCCGGCCCAGCTCAAAGCCCTCAAGACTCGCAAAGCCCGCAACATGGCCCGCGACAAGCATGGCCATGATGTGTTCCTGGCTGAGACAGTCTGGGATCTCAACTCGACGCAGGATCTTTTTCCGGAGGTGAAGTTTCACCTCAAGAGTGAGTTTTAGCCAGGGGCCTTACCGCGCTCACCTACATGAACGGTCAGGGGAATAAGGGTATAAGGTGGTCAGGCACAGCGTTTACCTACCGTTCACATTGGCTCACTTAGTGGCCGCCCAAGCGGCTATATTTACTTTCGATTACGGATGATTGATTGCGAATCGCGAATTACATGCAGTAGGTATTCGGGAAATAAAGGACTGCGATTATTCTGAGTAACGCTCGATTTTTCCTTTGGCAGGAGCGTTTCGCTCTAGCTGGCGATACGCTATCAAGAGCAGCTCCTATTCCGTAACCACCCCCTTGCCTGTGATGCGCTCATACAGCTCGGCTGCACTGTCAGCGAGCGGCTGGTCGGGATAGCTACTTTCTCGGGCCACATGCATGAACTGCAAAGCTTTGAGGCCATCGAACGCGATATCGGTAGCGACGAGGGGCTTGGCACCAGATGGCAAAAGCCGCCTGGGTATCCGCATTCATTTGGTGCACCTGCGCAGGATGGTGGCTTCCGGCGTTGATGACGATGAGCACCTCGACCCCTACACGAGGTGGAGCACAGGCTTCGAGGCTGTCGAGGGTATGCAGCAATTGTGGTTCGTGATGGCAAGGGATGACGATGATCATGCCCAACGTTGGAGACGGAGGCTCAAGAATCTGCCGGGGCAAGGCTCGATGCTTTTGCAGGTAGCTTGGGGGTGAGTAGATGATCATGAGCTAAACCGCTCCTCTGTCGAAAGTCAGGGCTGAGGGGGCAGAATTTCCAGCGTGGCGAGGTGTTTTCCTGCCCGAGCCAGGTCCACAGGGGTGTGGCCAGCCTGATTGCGGGCTCCGGGGTCGGCTCCATCATTGAGAAGCTGCTTGATCACCGCAGGGTGAACCACCGCGAGATGCAGGGGCGTATTGCCCTCATCATCGCGAGCATCGTGGTCGGCCCCGAGATTGAGTAGCACCGGCACGATGCGATGGGCCCCTAGCGCAGCCGCTTCGAGCAAAGCCCGGTCGAGTTGGGCCTGCGCTTTCCCGTTGAGGTAGGGATTGGCCTGGGCCAGTTCCTGCTGCTGACGCATCCAGGCGATCAACTCCTGGAGTTGATCACTTAGTTCTTCGATGGCTTTGCCATTGGTACTGTCGTACGCCGAGCCGTTTTTGCGGGGGGCAGTATGGCCATTGGGGGTAGGCCGTTGTCCTAGCAAGGTTTGTACCAGGTTTCGTCCCTTTTGCTCTGCGTCCTCTACGTCGTAGGGGCTATTGAGGGCGTGCAGGGTGGTATCCATCATGCTGAGCATCAAGCGGCTCAAGCGCGGCACCTGGTCGAGCATGCTGAACCCTACGTTGGGGAAGAGGCTGCTGAGGGGTGCTTCGCTGCCTGCCGTGGCCGACTCCGTGGCTCGCCCCTGATGCTCTTGTCGCTTGAGGGCGGCGGCCTTGCGCAGCATGCGAGTCAGACGAGGACTTTGCACCTCGTACTCTAGCACCGTGCGGCCATCCTTGTCGCGAATGGTGGGGTCAGCGCCGGCGTTGAGGAGGGTCTTGACTACCCCGATGCGCTCGTTTTCGACGGCGAGCATGAGGGGCGAGCAGCCGCTTTGGTTGAGAAGATCCACCTCGGCCCCGGCCTCGACGAGTTTGCGGGTGAGGGTGGTATTGCCCGCCCTGACGGCTTTGAAGAGGGCCGTCTCGCCCGTTTCGTCGGCTAGTTCCAAGTCGGGATCCTGCTCCATGAGGTAGGAGAAGATGTGGCGGTTGCTGCTGCGAATCGAACGCATCAGGGGCGTTTCCCCCTGCCGATCGCGCGCGTCGACGTCAGCACCTGCTTCCAGCAACATGCGGATGATGGGAAGATTCCCCTTTTCTACTGCCCGGCTGACCGCAGGGACGCCTCGTTCGCTGATTGCGTTGACGTTGAAACCCGCCTGAATCAAGATTGTCAGGCAATCTCGGTTGCCTTCTTCAGCCGCATACACCAGCCCCGACTCGTCGAAGGAGCCGATCTCGCGAAACACTTTTTGCCGCTCCCAATATCTGCGCAGACGCTTGAACATACCTTAGCCGGATTTCAAGCGTAAGTTACCAAAGTTTCCTGATTTCCCCGGTACTTCTCCTGGCCTCTACTCGAGGGCTGTTCTTTTTTTCTTCCCGCTATGAGCTACATGAGCACCTCTGTCCCGCGCTCTTTTGTTTACCAAGCTCAGAAAGCTTTAGCGAGTACCTTCATAAGCCACATCGGCAGGGAGGTCGGCAGGTACTTCGATGGCCACCTGCTGTATCACCGCCTGAGTCCCGGCTTCGATAGCATCGAGAAAAGGCGTCGCGTAGAGTCCTACCCAAAACATCAGGACGATCAGTGGCAACATGATCAGCGCTTCGCGGCGGCTGGCGTCAGAGATCGCCCCAGAGACACTCCCATCGGCCGGGCCAAACATGACCTTGCGAAACATGTTGAGCAAATAGACCGCCGCAAGAATCACCCCCAGCGTACCCAGAATGGCGAAGCTGCGGTTGATCACTAGCGAGTCAAACGCCCCCATGAGGATCAGAAATTCGCCCACAAAGCCACTCAAGCCTGGCAGCCCGACGGAGGCCATGATGGTGATCATAAACAGGAGGGTAAACAGTGGCGCACCTTTGGCTACTCCTTGAAAATCAGCGATTTCGCGCGAGGGATAGCGGCGCTCCAGCATATCGGCCATGAAAAACATGCCCGCAGTAGTTACCCCGTGGGCAAACATCTGCAGGATGGCTCCGCTCAGCGCCTCGGGGGTCATCGCAAAGATGCCCAGCAAGATGAAGCCCAAGTGAGAGAGCGAGGAGAAGGCGATCAGGCGCTTGAGGTCGCTTTGTACCACCGCTAGATAAGCCCCGTAGAGGATGCCGACCACCGCTAGCCCTGCGATGGTGGGCGCCATTTCGCGACTGATCGCTGGAAACAGCGGCAGGCAAAAGCGAATGAAACCATAAGCCCCCATTTTGGAGAGCAGGGCTGCCAGCACGATCGAGCCCGTAGTCGAGCTCTCGGAGTAGGTTTGCGCCTGCCAGGTGTGCAAGGGGAAAAGCGGCACCTTGATCGCAAAGCTGATGGCAAAGCCGAGGAAGAGCCAGCGCTGGGCATCGAGCCCAAAGGCCTCGATTTGTCCGCCACGTAGGGCATCGCGAATGGTAAAATAGTCGGTGGTAAAAGCCGCTCCCTCTATGCCTGTGGCATTGATGCCCAGGTACAGGATGCTAATCAGCATCAGCAGCGAACCGGCCAGGGTGTAGAGGAAAAATTTGAGAGCCGCCTGCTGTCGCTCGGCGTGGCCCCAAATCCCGATCAGAAAAGCGGTAGGAATCAGCACCAGCTCGAAGAAAATGTAAAACATCAACAAGTCGAGCGAGAGGAAAAAGCCAATGATGCCCGTTTCTAGTAACAGCAGCATGCCATAAAACAGCCGCTCCTGAGGCAGATCTTGCTGCCATTGGTAGGCGATCAGCAGCGGAAACAGCAACACGGTGAGCAGCAGCATGAAGCCTGAAACGCCGTCGATGCCGATCATGTATTTGATGTCGGCCCCATCAGCCGAAAACCAGCTTGCCGTCTGGCTGAAGAGCATCCCTTCGTCGTTGCTCAGGGGTTGATCGCCCATCAGCAGCATGGTGGCGCCCAGGCCAGCCAGCAGCGGAAGTAGCGTGGCCAGTAGCGCTGTATACTTTACCGCCGACCCGCGTAGCATCATAATCAGGGCCGCTCCGACCAGGGGCGTAGCCAATGCAACAGACACCAGCAGGGTGATGGTGGAATCATTCATGGAAGAGGAATTGGAGAAATGCGCAAGACGGCAGCAAATTAGAAGATTTCGGCTACATAAACAATGGCAGGCGCGGTCATCCGCGCCTGCCTCTCATGGTCAACAACGTAACGGTACTCAAAAACGTGAACCTCCGGGTGATGCCCCTCTTAGTAAATCGTCAACCGCTGCACCAGGCGCGTATCGCCCTGCTCCATCATCACCAGATAGAGGCCAGGAGTCAGGCCCGACAAGCCCTGCTGTTGCACCCGACCGTTGTGGTCAGCCAATACGGTGGCTTGGTAGACCAAATTTCCAGCGGGGGTGCGCACCGTCAGTTGGGCGGGCGTTTGGGCATGCAAGCCTTTGCCCAGCAAGTTGACTCGCTCGCTGCGGCAGGGGTTGGGATAAAGGCTCAGGCTAGTCGTCTCTACGCTACGGATCACCTCGCGGCGCTCTGAGTATGACTGTGCCCCGCTGAGGGTGTTTTGACGAATACGGTAGGTAACGGTGCCCTGCTCAGGCAGACGATCGACGAAGCGATAGGTCTCACCGAGACCATGGCGCCCACGAGCATCGACCTGCGCCACGGTCTCGAATGAGATGCCATCAGAGGAGCGCTCGACTACGAAGTCCTGCACGAAGCGCTCGCGCTGGGTATACCAGGTCAAGTGCGCCTCCGAAGCCATCCCCTCTACGTCGAAGGAGGCCCAGGTCACGCCGGTGGTAAGCTGCTCAGAGCTTCCTTGCCAAGCGCTGAGATCGGTCCCACAGGCATCGACGTTGGCGTAGATGGTGATGCCCTCTCCCAAGCGCTCCGCCACCTGCTCAGAGATGCCCATTTCAGGGTCTTGCGCTTGTCCGTTTTCGTCCCAAAGGCGCAGGGTTCCTCCCACGATCAGGCGAGCGCGCCCCGAGACGTAGGCCTCACTGGAAACAAACTCCAGGTTTTGGTGGATTTCGATGGCCCCGCAAGTCTCACTTTCGGTGATCAGGCCCCCCTGCCCTTCAAAGATCAGCGATCCGCTCAGGTAAAAGTATGCGCTGCGATGCACGACCAAATTGCTGGCCTCGACCAGAGCCAGATTAGTAGCCGAAAAAAAAGTGCCGACTACTTCGAGGTAGTCCCCAGCAAACTGAAAGCGTGCGTCAGCCTGAGGCGCTTTAGCCACCTCGTACATGCCTTCGTTGGTAACCTTGATGTTGCCCCGATGCTCATAGAGGCCAGCGATACGATGCACCAAGTAGTGGCGGATCACCACGTGATCATCTGCCGAAGGAGGGGTGCTGGGCGTCTCGTGGCTGCCTCCTAAAATCCAACTATTGGGATCTTGCCACAGCCCTTGCCCTGCGCCACTGGTATAGTACACCTTGGTAGCCAGCAGGCTCGACCAGCACATACTCAGCAAAGCAACTAAGAGGATCAGCTTTTTCATGGGAATCGAGGGTTAAATGTTTGGGTGTCGGGGTTCGACCGTCGTTGTTTGTTGACACTAAGATGACGCATATCCCGGAGAAAAAGCACAGCATTGGGGTGAACCGATTCGAAAATGTGGGTGAGCGGAAACATAGAGCGCTGAACCGACTCTAAAAGATCCTCGATCAAAACTATTGTGTCGGCCAAAAGAGTTTTTCTAAAAAAACAAGATCAGTACATGGGAGCAGTATCGACGGGACAGAACAAAAAGTCCATATCGACAGACTAGTTCAGGTACCCTATATCACTGACGATCAGATCCTAATCACATAAAAAACAAACATCCACACGCTTTCATTTTTAGCGGTGGACAATTTGTTTTAAAAATGATATTAATCAATAATCGTAAATTCAGCCTAATGATCGACCTGGCTAATGATGAGAAATCGCTTTATACCTTTTGATATTTCTTAATGTGAAATCAAAAATCCAACCCCTTTTTGCTCGAAAACTTACATGAACGGTTCCAGGGAAAAGCGAATGGCACGATTCGTGGTACGGGCGGATTTTCGCGATTAGTCAAAGCTGAGCAAAAATTTGCTGCATAATCGCGAGGGCTTGAGGTTTGAGCAAGATGGTGAGTAGAATTCCAGCCACCGCGCCCCACCAGTGTGAGTCGTGATTGATGGGTAGTCGGCGGGGTAAGAACATCGAGACGAAAGTATAGGCAAGATAGACGACCCCCATGATCCAGGCCGGCGCAGTAAGGATCGGCCACAAGTCTGAAATCACCGGCAGCCCGATGCGCAAGAAGGGATTGAGCATGACCACTCCAAGCACCACCGCACTGATCGCGCCCGAAGCCCCTAGGGTGCCCTCATAGCTGGTATCCTGCCGATAGCGGAGCGTGACGCCAATATTGCTGATCAAAAGGCCGGATACATAGAGCAATAAAAAGGCCCCGTGGCCCATACGATGCTCCAACAGGCTACCAAAAAATAGCAGGGTGACCATGTTGAAACTGAGATGTATCCCATGGCCGTGAATGAAGCCGCTGCTGATCAGCCGCCAATATTCCCGGTAGGCGATGGCGTCGTAAGGCACCAGCAAACTCCGATCACGGAGGTCTTCGCGCCAAAAGGCCAGAAGGCTAATCAGGGTCGTCAAGCTTATCAGGCTCAAAACCATCGGTGCTTCTAGGAAATACATCCAGTTCATAAGTCTATGATTGAATGACCAAATAGGAGGTAACAGAATTTGTTGCCAAAATGCGAAAGTCAAGAATGTCCACAAAGTGGAGTATTAAGCGATTCTATCAGTCAAGCAGGCGAGGGGTCTACCTGTGAAAAGTCGAGATTGAGGGAAGTGGGTCTCTCTACCCTCCCTTTGATAGCACAAACCCGCGAAACCTTTCACGCTGGCAATAGAAGAGAGTTCACAGTTTTTCAGTCCTCAGTGAAAAGCTGGGGGCTATGAATTAGAAGGTTGCGGTCAGTGGTTCGTATGAGTAAGCTCGTGGAACGAGTTCGAAGTTCGCTGACTATTCCGAAATCGGATGCTCACCTGTATAAACGGTCATCGGTATACGGAATGCGGTATGAGTTTACCAGGCACAGCGTTTACCTACCGTTCATATTGGCTCACTCAGTGGCCGTGCCCAGCGGCTATCTTTACTTTCAACCTTGAACGTTGAATCGCGAAACTAGTGCTCTGTCAAGTTGAAAATGATGGGTAAGCGGTCGCAGATTTTTTCGCA
>CAYVAP010000076.1:3589-11900 GCA_964449365.1 uncultured Bacteroidia bacterium | reverse complement strand
ATTGTTCACTGTTACTTAGCTGCTTATTCGTTCGAATGGTTGGATTCCCAGTTTTGTTTAGCCTTCTCGAAGCGCTCTTTCAATTGATCCATTTCTGATTGCATCTCGTCGCCAGCCTCATTGGTAGATGATTTGATCTCTTCCCATTGTTGATAGAATTCTTGCTCCACTTCTCCCCACTGCTTGACTTTGCCGTCCTTGATAGAGTGTTCGACTTGAATCACAAACTCTTCCAGCTCGTCAGTGGGCTTAGATTTTTCCTCTTGACAGGCCGTCAATAAGAAGAGGGCGAGGAAAAGCGTGGCAAAAACTTGGATAAATTTCATGAGTGTAAGTTGGATAGGTGAATGTCGATATTGACAACTTTTTTACGGTAATGTAAAAATAAAGTTCACTCAATGTTGATTTGCTTTACTTTCGGCTCTCTACCAACCAAGCCATCAGGACGATCATGAGCAGCCACAGCGAAAACAGCGCGAAATAGGTTCTGGGAATGCCCCATATCAGGCCATTGCGCTGAAAAATGGTCAGCAAAGGATAGTTGAACAGCAGGAAGAAGATGGCAAATAGGCCACCGAGCTTTTTCCAGCGCAGATTTCGCCACATGGGAAAAAATTTATCGTAAGAGGCTCAGGCTACGTTTGAAGTAGCCATTGCCGATGTTGACGGTATAAAAATACACGCCCGCCTTGGCCTCGCTCCCGTCGGGCAAGGTACCATTCCACCCGTCGCTGGGATCACTCGCGGTAAACACCTCCCTGCCCCAGCGGTCGACGATCTTCAGCCCAAAAGATTCCTCTCCACCGTAGGTCACGCGGAAGACATCGTTGCTGCCGTCGCCGTTGGGGGTGAAGACCGTGGGGAGCAATGCATCGGGCGATAGAATCTCGTATAGCCCCTTGGTTACCGAGTAGGTACAGCCGATGGAATCGGTGATGGTAAGGGTGACTGCGTATTCACCCGGTCGATTGAAGCGATGGGTAGGATTTGCTGCGGTAGACATGCCGCCGTCGCCAAAGTCCCACAGCCAGGCTACCGCTCCGGTCGATGAGTCGCTGAAGATCACGGGGTTGGTAGGTAAAATGGGTGCGGTCGTGTCCGGCTCCGAGTCAAAATCGGCCAGATTGATGGGAAATACCTCGATGGGGCCTCGGCTGAAGGAATCGACACAGCCCTGCTCGCTGATGCCCAGCAGGGTTACGGTGTAGGTACCTATCGAGTCGTAGACATGCTCGGGGTTGGGTAGGTTGCTCAGGGTCGAGCTGTCGCCAAAATCCCAGACCAGGGCCGTGGCGAACTCGGTGCGCGCCTCGAAGCTCATCTCCAGGTCGCCGCAGCCGACCGCCCGACCGTACACGAAATCCAACTGAGGCTTCGGATTCACCGTAAGCGATACACTGTCGAAGGCTTCGCAGGCGCCTTCGCTGGCCCTCACCACGTAGGTGCTGCTCTGCGCAGGGGTAGCGACGGGGTTGTTGCGGGTGGGATCGTCCAGCCCTGCGGCAGGGCTCCACTCAAAGCTTGCGTTGCCCACCCCTCCGGTGGCCAGCAGGCGGGTACTCAACCCCTGACAAAACTGGTTGGTGTCCAGGATGCTAGCTTCTACCTTGATGGCAGGATTGACCTCCAAAAACACCGAGTCGCGTGTGCCGCAGTCGCCCGAAGAGGTGAAAGCCTCCACCACCACAAAGCCATTGCGCGAGGGCGAAAACCGCACCACCGAATCGGCCAGCAATTCGTAGCCGAAATCTGTGGGCAGCCAGCGGTAATTGACCTGCTGAGTAGGAGCCGTCGAAAAAGTATGGTTGGCCACCAGGGTCAAGGTATCATCTTCGCAGACGGTGGTATCCTGATACAGCAGGTTGACCAGTGGGGTGGGCTTCAATTCCAGCAACACACTCTGGGTATCTGACACACAGCCAAACTGCGAGGTGGCAAAAACGGAATACACGGTGCTTTGGCTGGGAGTGGCTATGGGCTTGCGCACGTTGGGATCGCTGAGACCAGCCGCCGGGCTCCAGGTGTAAGTGGTGTTGCTATCAGCATCAATGACCCCACCAGAGAGGGCATCGAGTTGAATCGGCTCGAATTGGCAGGCTGATCGGCTGTTGCCCGGACTGACGGTGGGTACGGCGTCGACCTGCACCAAGATGTCGTCGCCGTCAGAATCGCAGCCGTTGGAGCTGACCACCAGCCGATAGATGGTGGTCTGGGAGGGGCTGGCAAAGGTGGTCGGCGAAGTAGGATCGCTGAGGTTCCCTCCCGGCGAGCCTGTCCAGAAATATTCGTAGTTGGGACCAGCCCCCGAGGCAAACGCCTGCAACTGAATGCTTTCGCCCTTGCAAATGCCCGTATCTGGACCTGCGAACGGGTGGAGTTTGTCCTTGACCACCACGGCGGCGGTAGAGAGGGTATCGAGGGTGGTCGCATCCGAGGTACAGCCATTGAAGGCGGTAGCCCGCAGGGTGTAGATGGTGGTCGAGTCGGGTCGGGCAAAGGTGCTGGGTTCAGTAGGAGAACCTAAGCCACTGGTGGGGGTCCACTGCCACGACACGATGGGGACGGTGTTGGTGGGAGCAGGGCCACCTTGCAAGATCCCGCCTGGCGCGGGTAGCGGGCAGATCGAGAGATCTGGGCCCGCGTCGATGCGAGGTTTGGCTTTCACGGTAACCACCACTGAGTCGAGGTTGCTGCGGCAGCCAGCGCTATCGACCGCTTCGAAGTAAAAGACGACCTCTTCGGTGGGGGTAGCTACGTCGGGGTTGACGGTGGGCGAGAGGGTACCGGTCGAGTCGAAGCCGCAGTTGGGCGCGCGGTCGCAGGTCCACACGTAGCTCAGGGGCCCAAAACCGCCCGAGGCCAGCCCTTGCAGTGGCACCCCGCCGTCGCCTTCGCAGAAAAAGGTATCCCGCCCGGCATTGACGATGGGGCTGGGCTGCACGATGATGGTGTCGGTAAAGGTGGCGATACAGGGGCCACGCTGCACAGTCAGGGTTACCGCTTTTTTCCCAGGGGTGAGGTACCGCACGGCAAAGGGATTGGGCAAGGTGGAGCTAGTGGGTACGGCCGCCGAGCCAAAGTCCCAGGCGTAGGCCTGCCCGGCGATAGGGGGGCCGTTGTAGTTGAAGCTCACTTCTTCGAAGGCACAGATCTCGCCCGAGCTAGGGGAAAACACCGCTTCGGGTTCTGTTAGCACCTCAAAGCTGACCGTGGCTGGAGCCGCCGATTGGCAGCCATCGCGAAAGACGGTGAGCGAGACGGTCTTCGGGCCGGGTGTCTGATACGTGACCGGGCCCGGATCGAAGCCACTGCCCAGCGCAGGGAGGGCCGAGCCGCCAAAGTTCCACTGAAACACATCGGGGGTATCGCCCACCACCACCACGTTGAAGTCGAAGCTGTTGCCCGTTTCGCAGGTATCCGCTACTGGATCGATCAGCACCAGGGGCAGCTCTTTCACCTCGATGGTTTGGCAGATGGGCCCCACCACGCAGCCCAACTGATCGACGGTGAGGCACACCGTCTTGGTGCCGGGCGTAGGCCAGAACAACTGCTGTGGGGTAGTTGGCCCTCCACTGAGGAGGGTGGCACCGTCGAGGTCCCAGTTGTACGTAGCGCCGCTGATCACGCTGGAGGTCAGCGAGAGGTTGGTGAGTTCGCTTACACAAATGCTATCCTGCAAGAAAAAAGTCGGGGTCGGAATGCTGCCTAGTCCCACCACCACGGTATCGCGCCCCACGTTGCAGCCATCTCTGACTTCTACGAAATAGGTGCCTGGCCCCACCGCTGTAAGGGTGGGATTGGTGCTGCCGTCTTGCCAGGTGTAGGTATAGCTGCTCGGCAAGCCTGGATCCAACAGGCTGTCTTCTAGCGGGCAGAGGGTGAAGTCGAAGCCCAGGTCCACGGGAATAGGGTTGGCCGGCAGCACCGTGAAGTCGAAGGTATCGGTTAGGCTAAAGCCGCAATCGTCGATATAACTGACCAGATAGACCGTGCTGACACTAGGAAAAGCCTGCACCGTCTGACCGGTAGTCGTGCTCAGCCCCGCACTGGGGCTCCAGTTGTGGTCGCTACCTGGGCCCGCGCTGAGGGTGAGCGAGTCATTGGGACACAGGGTGATAGCTATGGCAGATCCTGGCTGATCGTCATCCAGGAAGCAGGCTTCCTGCTGATTGAAGAGGCCGCCGGTAGCGCCGGTGAAGCCGTAAAAGGCGGTGGTGCTACCTCCCAGCGCCGTTCGAATGTCGCCGTTGTAAGTGAGGCGGAGCTGACAATCGACGTAGACCTCGAAGAGGTTGTTGTTGGGGTCCCAGATAAAGCGCACATCGTGGTACTGGCAGTCTTCGGCGTTGGCGTTGCCCGGCAGGATGCTTACTGGTGCAGCCAAGCTAGTAGGGCCCGTGTGGTTGACGCTGCCCCCGGAAATGAGGGCCAGGTGGTCGAAAAATGGATCGGCCTGTGGGGTGGCGTTTTGGTAGGTATCGAATTCGACCGCCACCGAATTGGTGATGCCCTGGTAGCCCAGCCCTCCGCCATTGCCCCCCGTAGTGGTGGTGCCCGTGGTTTGCAGGGTAAAGGTCATGCCATCAGCGCCGCCGTTGCTACATCCCAAAAAGATTTGCCCCTTGATGTCAAAGCTGTTGTTGAGGCTGATGGGAGTATTGGCCCAGACCGATCCATTCTGAGTAGCCGTGGCGTTGGTGAGGCGGAAGCAATCGCTGCCCAGGGAGGTTGCCGTGCCATTGGTGGTGTACTGAGCCATGAGCGTGGCCGGGAGAAAGGCGCAGAGCACGCCGATGAAGTAACGCATAGAAGCTGGAAATGACATCAGGAATACTTGACCGATAATACTGGAAAATTACGAAAAAATTAGTAGCCCAGCACAGTGAACCCCACGAATGTCGGGATGGTTTCTAGAAGTATCACGCCGTTCGAGGGCCTCAGGCGGGGTAGGGGAGAGGCTCAAGGCAGGGCTGCCGCATAGCGTGTCAGCAGCTCAAAATATTGCTCGCAGCGCCGCAGGCGGTTTTGCCGATCTGCCTCGGTTTCTTCCTCCGAGACTTTGAGGGCGTTGACCTTGAGCTTGATGTTGGCGCGTAGCAGCAGATAAAACTGAAAAATACCCGCATCGGCTCTTTCGTAGCAGGGAAAGCGATTGGTATAATGCCGCAAAAATACGTCGGTCAGCTTGAGGTGCCGGTAGGCTGGCACCTGCCGATACAGCTCTAGACTCAGGCAAAGGAAGGCGATCTCGTTGAGCACGTCGATCTGCCGAAACCCCTCATTGTACTCGATGCAGTCGAAGACGATTGGTCGATCGTAGAGGAAAATGTTGCCCGCATGCAGGTCGCCGTGGCCGTCGCGCAGGTAGCCCGCTTCGGCGCGCCGCAGGAAAGCCTGCTGATGCTGCCGCAAGAAATCGTCTGCTCGGGTCATGACCTGATCGATTTGCCCAGGGAACTCGGCCCCTAGATGGTCAACTAGCCGCTCGGGCACCTCGGCTAGCCCCGCGAAGGTATGACGCAGATCCTCGACCGAAAAGGGCGTTTCGATCACTTGCGCCTGACGATGAAAGTCCGCCAGGTGGTGGGCCAGGGCCTGCAAATGTGCCGTGGTCACGGCTCCTCGCTCCAGCATGCGATCCATTTGTCGGGTGAGATCGAGTCGCTTCAGCTTGACGGCGTATTCCACCACATCTCCCGGCCCCGTCTCCAGCGATAGGTGGTCGCCCGATTGGTACACAGGCACCACGGCGAGGTACAGAGCCGGGGCCAGGCGTCGGTTGAGCTTCAGCTCTTGTTCGCAGAAATATCGGCGCGTTTCGAAGCGCCGAGCGTCGATAAAGGCGTAATGGACTGGCTTTTTGAGCTTGTAGGCAAACTCCCCGATGAGCAACACCCATGAGATGTGGGTCTCGATTAGCTGGGCATTGTGCGTAGTAGGCTGCTGCTCGATGAGCTTTCTGAGCTGCTGAGTGTCCATGATCGAGGGACGGTTGCACGGCTTCGACCGGCGGGGCGATCCGCCAGGAGTTGATTCTTGAGCGCAAAATACGAATAATTACGCACAGCAAGGGAGGGAGGTCAGTTTTCTGCCTCACTCGGGGGTAGGTATATTTTCCTCGCAAGTAACTCCCGCCGTCTCAAGCCTTACTAAAGGGCGAAAGCGCGGGATGAAGAGCCCCACGGTTGAGCCATCATGAGCTTGGCGCTTTGTTTCAACCCGTTACTGCTTTTGCGCGAGTATATCATCTCGTATGGTGTGGATGCTGCCTCCGCTGGCTTCGGCAATCTTGCGGTAATGGGGGTGGATGTACCCCTTGGTATCGCACAAGATGATGTGGATGGGCAGATTGATTTTGCTGAGCAGGTCGATATCGCGTACCTCGCTTTTGTTGTCGGCGATTAGCACCACCGATTGATAGCCTTCCAGGTATTGGATGCCGGTAAGCAGGGCCTCGATGTCGTTTTCGGGAGGATCGCCGCCGTTGCCTTTGGACATGACGTACTCCATGGTGGTGAGGATCTCCTCAATGTCGACCGATTTGGCCCGGTAGACACCGCCGGTACGCCCGATGCGCTTTTGGTAGGTGTGCTTGTGGTTGCCGTCATTGAAGAAGACAAAGTGCTTGACGATATCATCCCGCTCAAAGCGCTTGACCTTGTACCAATGCAGCAATTGAGCACCGTGCTTGTACATGCTACCGGTCCAGTCCATGACCACCAGCATGTTGTTCCATTCGGGGTGGCGCTCCAGCACCTGATAGACGGTAGAGTCTTGGATGGTAGCGGTGCCACCGATGAGGGCGCGTAGCTCAGCAGGCGAACGGACCTCGTTGATGATGCGCGCCCGCTTGGGGCGGTACTTGATCACGAAACCATGAAAAAATGACTTGGCAGCCTCTTCGGTCTGCGGCTCGGTTTGCAGCACCATGTTCCAGTGGATGTCTGGCGAATTGAGGGCCGAATCTAGGGCAAATAGCGTCTTCATGCGATCATTGAGCAGGTCAAAATAGTTGGTGCGCCACTGAGTGAGGTTCTTGGGATATAGGGTGAACACCAAATCGATTTCATAGGGAACCACTGAGTGCGCAATCCGTCGCCAGTCCTGCGGGTTGCTTACCTCGTGCTCCGCGTAGGCCATTTCCAGCTTGACATGCGGGGTCAGATTTTCGAATTGGTACGCCGGCAATTCCACTCGCCGAAAGGCCAGATCATGGAATAAAAAACGGTCATCGTCGTCGTCATCGGCAATGAGAGGACTCAGCAGGCAGCCAAGCAGCAAGATCCAAGTCAACTTTAGGTGTTTCATAATCGGGCATTGAAAGGTCGTTCAGGGCGAATAGGCGACTCTATTATACGTGATTCATCCCGTGATTGGTACCTTTTTCCCTTCATTTTCTGATGGTTAGGCCACCAGGTATCGATCAAAAGATACGCCAATTGTCCTCAACAATCAATAGTCGTTTGATAGCCATACCTTTCCTCACCTGAATGGATTGAAGCCAGAAATTTTTTAGGCTACCACCGAGCCTGCTCGTCTACGACCACTTCGCGTACCTCATCCAGCGCGATGGCGTGGGTATGCCATTTGCGATTGTACCAATAGGCATTGAGATCCTGAACGATGAGGTGATCGGCCTTCACCGCCTTCAAGCGCCCCAGGTAGGTGTGGCCCGACCAGGTGATGACCTGTACGATGCGATTCTGATAAGCCGCTAGGCCCGCCGGGAGGTCCAGGCCAGTGATGCGTTTGCTGCGAATGCCCATTTTTTATTGATCAATATTTGCCAATCAGCGCCCGTGTATGGAGAGTCGCCCGCATGAACGACGGGGCATTGACCACCAACAGCAGTGGTTTGTACGCCCAACCTCCCGCGTTTCCCCTACATCACAAATCTCCCAACTGAGGGCGGAGCACAATCTCTTCGACCACGGTGCGCGTACTGACCTGGCAAGCATGCCACACCACCTCGGCCACGTCTTCGGGAGGCATGAATCGCTGCGGGGGCTCATCGATGCCCGCCCAGGAGTCGGTCCAGGTAGCCCCTGGCATGACCGTGATAACACGAATACCCATGCCCCGCAGCTCGGCTCTGAGGTTGCGTGAGAAGCCTAGCAGCGCATACTTCGAGATGCTGTAAGAGCCCCCTTTGGGATAAGCCCCCATCCCCGCGATGCTGTCCATGTTGACGATGCTACCTCGACCCCGCTCGATCATGAGCGGCAGCACTCCTTTGGTGAGGTAGTAGGCGCTGTCCACGTTGGTGCGCATCATCAGCTCATAGGTTTCATCGGTCTCTTCGTGTATGAAG
>CAYVAP010000076.1:0-3579 GCA_964449365.1 uncultured Bacteroidia bacterium | reverse complement strand
TCAGGATGTCGAGCGGACCACAAGTCCGGTTGAGGCGTCGGGCCAGATCTTTGACCGCGGATTTGTCGGCCAGGTCGCAGCGCTCGGTGTGCAAGCCCGGCAAGTCGGCTTGAGCTTGAGCTAGTCGATCTTCTCCTCGCGCGGCAATGATCACCTGGTCGCCTGCTTGGTGAAAGCGCCGAGCCAAGGCCAGGCCGATGCCACGCGAGCCGCCCGAAATGAATACGGTGCGGGGCGGTGAAGTGGGTTGAGGAGAGTCTGCCATATGGCAGCAAGATACAGCTTCTCGCCCAAAGGAACGCCCTTAGGGACAAAATCGGCGATACAACCCCTGTACCTGGCCTCCATACCGAGTGTTGCGACGGTAGTTATCGGGGTTGAGCCAAGTGCAGGCCGCATCAGGCAGCCCTTGTCCGATCAGGCTTACGCCCAGGTAATACTGAGCCGCTTCGCGCGCTTGCCAGTCCTGAGTGGCTGCTGCAGTCTGCAGGGCATCACTGGCGGCCTGAAAGCGCTGCGAAGCCAGCAGGCTCACCCCCAGGTAAAATCGGCTAATGCGATATTGGGGTGACTCTGATGCTACCCGCGACAGCTCGTTGGCGGCGAGGGCAAACCGGCGCTGCTCAAAGGCGCGTAGGCCCGCGATGAGCGGGGCTGGTAGGTCTGTATTTTCTGGCCAACGGGGCAGTTTGGGATATGGCTGCACATATTGCAAAGCCAAGGCACCATAATCGCGGTCGGCAGAACGCTGGTACTGTAGCACCCATACCCCCACCAATAGCAGCAGCACCGCCAGGCTACCCAGTGCCCAAGAAGCGGCCGGTGAGAGGAATCGCCTGGGCTGGGGCAGCTCAAAGGTTGACTCCTCATTCGCAGGGCGGGGCTCATCCGCTTCGGTATGTTCAGAGCGCTGGTCTTCTGGTGAATGGGAGGGCTGCATGATGGCCGATGAGGGTATTTTTATTTTTAGAAAATTCTTTTACAGAAAAAAGCATATATCGAATTAAAAAACAACTACGCTGGGTTGTCGATGTTTATCTTTGCAGACAAGATCAAACCCCGTTCCAAACGGAACATTGCTAGCGCAAAAAATGTACTTTTGCCCCATCAAACCCTCTATCGCTAATGCGTGATCTTCTGCTTTTTCAGGTGCGATGGGCTTGCCTGTGGGGGATTGGCCTGCTTTGCCAGCCTGCCATCGCGCAAAACGCCGATCTGAGCCCCCGTCATGACTTGGTGCACTACCTCGACCGTCTCGATATTCAAGATCGAGTGGATACCGTGGTATACAGCCATCTCAAGCCTTACAGCCGGGGGCAGGCTGCGGCTTTGCTGCGGCAGGCCGATCAGTCCGATCTTGGCCCTGGTATGCAGCGCTGGCACGAGCGCATGCGCATCCTCGGCGACGATACCTACGCCGATGAGCAAAGCCGCGAGGGATGGCTCAGCCCATATCTCTACCGCAATCAGCGCGACTTTGCCCACGCCCACACCGATCGGGTGCAGATCTATATCAACCCGGTGGCGCACGTAGTCGGAGGTTTGGAGCGGAACAATGATCCTAGCTCCCCCGAAAGCTTACTACCCATCTATCGCAACACCCGCGGCAGCGAGGTACGAGGGCGTTTGTTTGGCAAAATTGGCTTCTACACCATGGTGGCCGACAACGTTACGCGGGTGCCCTGGTTTCTGTACCAGCGCTACCTCAGCAGCGAGCAGCTCTACGGCGAGGGGCGGGTCAAGCGCTTTGGGGAAGTCAACGGCCTCGATTACCTCATGGCTCGGGGCTACCTGACCTACCGTCCCTTCAAGGGGATGCGCATCAAGTTTGGGCGCGACCGCGCCTTCTGGGGCTTGGGGCATCAAAGCCTGATGCTCTCCGATCACGCCCCCGACCTGCTGCTGCTCACTATTACTACCCGCCTCTGGAAATTCGAGTACGTCAATCACTTCACCCAAATGGTCGACTTCGTGCCGCTACGCAACGACGACGAAGGCGACTATCCGCGCAAGTATGGGGCCTTTCACCTGCTCAACTTTATCCCCAACCGCTACTTTTCGGTGGGGCTGTTCGAATCGGTGGTCTACAGCAGCTATCTGGTCAATCGCTTTCGGGGCTTCGAACTGCAATACCTCAACCCCATCATCTTTTACCGCGCCATCGAGCAATACATCGGCAGCCCTGACAATGGCCTGCTGGGGCTGCAATTCAAAGCCAACCTGCTGCGCCGCTTTCAGCTCTATGGCCAGATTCTGCTAGATGACTTCAACTTTGGGCTGCGCGATCAGGGATTCGACTACTGGGGCAACAAGCTGGGCTGGCAAGCGGGCCTAAAGTACATCGACATGTTTAGCATCCCCAGCCTGGATGGACAAATCGAGCTCAACCACGTGCGACCCTACGTCTACCAGCATTTCAACCGGGCTTCGGCCTATACCCACTTTGGGCAGTCGCTAGGCCACGGGGCCGGCGCCAACCTCAACGATTACACCCTCATCTTGCGCTATCATCCCATTCCGCCCCTAAACGTGCAACTCACCTTCACCCAGATCGATCAGGGCCTCGATCAGAATGGCCTCAACTACGGCGCCAATCCTGAAGGCATCTCATCGGGCTTTGGGGGCAATCGCCCTGGCGATTTCGGGGTGGTGGTAGGGCAAGGCGAGCCTTACCGGGTACGGCAGTTGCACGGTCGCCTCTCCTGGCAGTTGGGGCAGACCGATATGTACCTCGAAGCCGAAGGGCGCTACCGCGAAGAAAACGACCTGCGCGCTCTCAGTGCCCTGCTCGGCTTTCGCTTCAACTTCGTGGGGAAAGTGGTGAAGTTTTGAGCAAGCATCGGCCACGCTGGTCATTGGTTTTGCGGTTTAAAGTTGAAAGTAAATTTAGCCGCTTGGGCGGCCACTGAGTGAGCCAATATGTGGGGAGCTGGCCAAAGTGCCTGATACCCTTATATCCTTATTTTCCTTATACCCCTAGCCGTTCATATAGGTGAGGTGCCACTTAGCCGCCTTGGCCAACCCAACCGATGTTCAACCGTTGAATGAAAAGCCTTTTGCTCATTTATCGGGCAAAGCTGCCCTCCACGGCTATACCTTTGCCCTGCCGCGTTCACCTCACCCGCTCCCCCTCATGCCCGCTAAAGCCAAGTTTACCGAAGGTCCCATTGCCTCTCAGCTCTTTCGTCTTACCATTCCTATGATGTTTGGCCTTTTTGCCATGGTGGCCTTCAATCTGGTCGACACCTATTTCGTAGGAAAAATCGGCTCCTGGGGGCCGGCTTACTTGATCGATGCCTCGCTCAGCCCCGAGCAGCAAAGCGCCATGGCCCTGGCTGCGCTGAGCTTTACCCTACCCGTGGTGATGATTCTTGGAGCGATAGGTATGGGCCTGAGCATGGGGGCCTCAGCGGTGGTCTCCAAAGCCATCGGCGAGGGCGATCAGGCGAAGGTCCGTCGCCTTACGGTGGATAGCCTGGTACTAGCCGTGGTTTTTGCTGGTACCTTCGCGGTGCTGGGGCTACTGACTATGGACCCAGTGTTCCGGCTGTTGGGGGCCGAAGGCGAAGTCTTGGCCCT
>CAYVAP010000075.1:0-11909 GCA_964449365.1 uncultured Bacteroidia bacterium | reverse complement strand
TGATCACCAACAACACCTTGGTGAATGCGGGGCCGGCTCCGACTTACCTGTGGGAGGCTGATCCGATCCCGCCCTTTACTAGCCCGGTTACGATCGTAACGCCGACCGATGCCGAGCCAATCCTTACCTTCAGTCAGCCTGGTGAGTATGAGCTACGGTTGACCATCACGGGGGTCTGCGACGACTCGGTGATCGTGGATACCATTACGGTGATCGGTGCGCCTACGGCAATTCTTGCACCGATTCCGGATACCTGTTTGCAAGCAACGCTATGTTTCGATTCGACCAAGGTAACCTATTTTGATGACATCATTGGGACGAGCTACAGTTGGGAGTTTATCGGCGGCATCCCCTCTACCAGCACCGATACCTTTCCCTGTCCGGTTACCTTTGGCGTAGGCACTGAGCACGTGGTGAGGTTGACCACCTCTAGTGCATGTGGCATCTCTACCGTGAGCGACACCTTCGACGTGTATATCCCCACCCCGCCGGAAGCTGGGCCTGACACCGCAATTTGCGAAGACAATGGCTCCTTTACCCTGACTGACAATAGTCCCAGCGGTGGCCTGTGGAGCATCCTAGGTAGTGGCAGCGTGGTAGATACCAGCGGATTTTACACCCCAGGTGTGCCGGGCATCGACACCCTGATTTACTGCATTGGGGCAGGTAGCTGCGAGACCTGCGACAGCCTCTTCATCACGGTCAATCCGTTGCCTGTGGTTGAGGCAGGTGATACCATTTTCACCTGTCAGGAATTGGATTCTATTTTGCTGACACCAGGTACACCCCACTCACCGGGCAACTGGAATTGGAGCGGCAGCTTCGTGGTCAACGTCGCACCAGACATTTTCTATTTCTTGCCTAATCAGGCAAGTCCAGGGCCGCATCCAATTTTCTACACCTACGAAGACTCGAACGGGTGTATCAGCTTTGATTCTGCCATCGTGCTGGTCAATCCGACTCCGATTGTAGACGCCGGCCTGGATACGACCTACTGTCTGGTGGCAGATACCCAGCAGTTGCCATTGCCTGATCCGGTGGGTGGAACCTGGACTGGAAATGGCGTGGTAGACGGCAGCGCTGGGTTGTTTTTGCCTTCGGCGGCCGGGTTAGGCAACCACACCCTTTTCTACACGTTTGTGGATGGCAATACCTGTACCGCTACAGATTCATTGGTGGTAACGGTGATCGACCTGGACAGCGTGAGCGCCGGGCCTGACACCATAGCTTGCCTGGACGATCCGGCCTTTGAGATTCAGGGAGCTTTCCCGGCTCCGGGCGGCACCTGGTCAGGACCGGGTATCATCGACCCGCAGACGGGTCTCTTCGATCCGGCGGTGGCCGATACGGGTACCCATGAAATCGTCTATTGCATCAATGAAGGCTCTTGCGAGGTCTGTGACACCATGCTGGTGATCATCAACCCCGATCCGCTGAGTGCCTTCACGCCTTCTTCTGCGTCGGTTTGTGGGACGCCAGGCTGCTTTACCTTTACCAACCTATCGCAGGGCGATACCCTGGCTGGGACCACCGACATCAGCGAGTATCGTTGGGACTTTGGTGATGGGCAAACCGCCACGGGCGAAGATCCTGGTGAGATCTGCTACGGCGATACGGGTATCTTTACCATCACCCTGATCGTGATCAATGAGTTTGGCTGCAACGATACCAGCACCCAGACGGTACGGGTCTACGCGCAGCCCCAAGCAGCTATCGAGCTAAATCCGGCCGAGGGTTGTGCGCCACTGGATGTACAGTTCACCAACGCTTCGACCAACTACACCACGGTGAGCTGGGCCTTCGGAGATGGGGACTCGGCCTTCATCGATAACCCGACCCATACCTACACTCAAGGGCAGGCCGATCCTTACGTGGCCACCCTGGTGGTGAGCTACCTGGGCCAGTGTTTCGACACGGCCACGGCCCCGATCGAGGTAACGGCAGGAGCTATCGCAGACTTTGATTACACACTCTCAGGCGATACTTGCGGTGGACCGCTCGATGTCAACCTGATCAATCGCTCGATCGACGGGGATAGTTACTTCTGGACTTTTGATAATGGAGAGTCCTCCAGTCTGGAAACGCCTCCTACTGTGTCATACGAAGGGCCGGGTGTGTACGTCATTACCCTAGTGGCCTTCCATGAGTTTGGTTGTAGCGATACCACGCTTGATACCATCGAAGTCTATCCGCAGCCTTCAGCTTTGTTTGTAGGAGGCGACACCACCGGCTGTCTACCCATCACCATTGCTCCCCAGGTTGTGGATACCACGGGCAGCACTGAGTGGTTGTGGGAATTTGGCGATGGAGGCACCTCTTCAGATCTCTTCCCCAGCTACACCTATGGCACCGCCGGCACCTACGACGTAACGCTCATGGTCAGTTACCTGGGCCTCTGCTTCGACGAATTCACCATTCAGAATCATGTAGAGGTATACCCACTGCCAGAGGCAGAATTCGTGATGGAAGATTTACCGACGCAGGGCGTCAATACGGGTGAGGTGCAGTTCGTCAATCAGTCTTCAGGCGCTACGAGCTTCCTCTGGAACTTTGGCGATACCCTTTCTGGCGCGGACAACTTCTCAGATGAGATCAATCCTCGCCATACCTATCAGTTGAACGGCAGATACGAGGTGATCCTCACGGCCTTTAATCGCTTCGGATGTGAAGATACGGCCGTACGCCTGATCGAGCCGGCCTCATTCAAGGGCTTGTACATTCCCAATGCTTTCATGCCTGAGACCAATATAATCGACTATGACATCTTTAAGCCGATCGGTAAGGGCCTCAGAGAGTTTGAGATTGCCGTCTACGACCAATGGGGTGGTTTGATCTGGGAATCATCTGCGTTGGAGAAGGGCGAACCAGCTGAGCACTGGGATGGTCGCCTCGGCAATGGGCAATTGGCTACTCCAGACGCTTATGTGTGGCGCGTGCGTAAGGCGGTATTTCAGGATGGTACTCGCTGGGCTGGCATGAAGTACACCGAGGACCAGAAGCCTCAGCGGTATGGTACCGTTACGCTGATTCGATAGTAGAAACGCGACGTAAGGAGCAGGCTAACAAGAGGGCAGAGAGGTTTTTTCTCTTTGCCCTCCACGCTTTTGGGGTTCATGCATGTGATCAGGCTCAGGAATGATACGTCGTGTTGGGTTCCTCCGCGCAAACTGAGCCCATGGCCCTCCCCTCACGCAATCTTCTTCTTGCGACTCGAACACACAAACAGTACGCTGCCAACAGCACGTTGCCGCTGGTGAAGTCTTCGGAGGTGAGCCACACGTGGCTGCCCTGTTTATAGCCAAAGCCTTTTTCGGAGTTTTCGAGGATGCAGAGGTCGAAGTTGCCAGCATGGATGAGGCCGATGTTGTCTACGGCGTCCTTGAGAGGCTTGCAGTAATGGCGAGAGGACTCAAAGAGCATCAAGTTGTTGTTTTGTCATGATACGTCGAGCTGTTGTAGCAACTGCGCCACCGCCGAGGTATAAAAAGGATTGAGCAGGGTATCGACGTAGACGTTGCTGTGGCCGACCTTGGTGCGCTGCTAAAGGCGACGCTGTACCTCCTTCTACTTATTCACCGTGAAGCGGGCGTAGCAGTCGCAGATCGTGTGGATGTAGGTACCAAAGCCCCATGTTATTAAGGCAGCATTCGAAATATTTTATCCTAGAAATAAATCGGCAATTGTCTGGCTGTTGTCCTCCCTCGGGACCGCATTTTACGCATCGCTTCAAGTTCTGCTTTAAGACCTACAATTCGTTGATTATCAGTATCGAAGAAGAATTCAGTCTTACTTTCGATATTTATATTTTCCAAAATATAGCAATAAAAGTCCGCTGAAAATCAGCTTCTCACGCAAGAAGTGGCTTCTTTACCTCACAGACCCACGACTCTTTCTCAAAAGAGGTAGTTCGTAAGCACTCAATACCTATGCAGCAAAATTTAGGTGCTATTATTTGAAAAATGTCAAAAATACACCCATTTACACTCGCTTTTTTACTGATTTATTATCCGAATTTTTTAAAAATAAAAATTTACGACAAAAATCAACCACTGAGAGACATCTTTATATTTTAAAATTATGCTTTTAGCAAAAAAGGATGTAAAATCAGTTGCCTAATTACATTTAGTGTAAAAATTGTGGATTTCTTTACAAAAAATGTATTAAGTATCTACTTAACTGAGTCATAAACATCTGTCAATCAGTACTTCCAACTATGAACAAGTGACTGCGAACTTCGAACTCGTCCCACTAAAGGCTTTCTCCCTCGATCAGACTGGCCCACCAGCTATACCAAACGGGAAGTCGAATGAGATGGGGGCAAACTCCCCCTTAACCAACATTGACCCCTGAACACCCTCCCTACTGATCATTGTTCATTGATCACTGATCATTATTACTTGTTCCCTGATCCCTGTTCACTGTTCCCTGATCCGTGTTCACTGTTCATTGTTCCCTGATCACTGTTCCCTGATCCCTGATTACTGATCACTGTTCATTGTTCACTGATCCCTGATCCCTGATCCCTGATCACTGTTCATTGTTCACTGTTCCCTGACCACAGATCACCTAATGATCACTGATCACCGAAACACTATGGTACACCTCCGCCAGCTTCCACAGCCCGCTGATCACAAAGAGCAGGAAGCCCGCCGGGGTGAGGACTTTCCAGCAAAGATGCATCAACTGATCGACGCGCACCCGGGGGTAGGTCCAGCGCACCCAGATAAAAAGGATCACCAAGCCCAGGCCCTTGCTCAGCATCCAGAAGCTGCCCCAGAGCACCCCTGCCACCGTTTCCGCCGGGCCGGAGGTCCAGGTAGCCAACGGAATCGAGAACTCGGCAAAACTCAGGTTGGGGAAGGGAGTATTCCATCCGCCGAGAAAAATCACTGCCGCGACCAAGCCCACGATGAGCATTTTGCCATACTCAGAGAGCATCACCAGGGCGAAGCGAAAGCCGCTGTACTCGACATGATACCCCGACACCAACTCCGACTCTGCCTCGGGAATGTCGAAGGGAGCGCGGTTGCTCTCGGCCAGCCCGGCGATGAGGTAGACCACGAAGGCTAGCAGCAGATGCGGATAGCGAAACACCGACCAACTCAGCACCCCGCCCACCTGAGTGATGTCCCAGAGGCCAAGGAAATACACCGGATCGGGGCTGTAGATGCCTTGCGCTGCGGATAGCTCCTGCAGGCTGAGGGTGCCATGCATCATCACGGCGCTGAGCAGCACCAGGGCGGCAGGCACCTCATAAGAGACGATCTGGGCCACGGAACGAGAGGCCCCCAGGAGGGCATATTTGTTGTTGGAACCCCAGCCGGCCATGAGCAGGCCGATCACGTCGATGGCCACGATACCGAGCAGGTAGAGCAGGCCCACGTTGGCCTCGCTGCCCACCACCCCGGGGGCTAGGGGCAGCACCGCCAACCCGGCAAAGACTGCCACGAAGATAATACCCGGCGCCATGGCAAAGAGCCAGCGATCGGCGGCCTTGGGGATGATGGGCTCTTTGAAAACCAGCTTGAGCACGTCGGCCAGAGTCTGAAAGGCCCCGTAAGGCCCAGCCTCCATGGGCCCGAGGCGATCCTGGATGAAGGCCGATACTTTGCGCTCGGCATACACCGCGAGCAGGGCATAAACCGCCACGAAAGTAACTGCCCCGCCCACGTAGAGCAGGGTGGGCGCGATTACGCTCAGCAGCAACAGCGTCGAGATAGGCATGAGGCAAAGATAGCCAGGAAAGGCAGTAATGGAAAATGAGCGGAAGCTACGAAGGCTGTGCCGCCGAAGGCGTCTGATCGATAGCGGCCCTAGCCTGTGAAGCTGGCTCGGCTTTAGAGGCCACCGCAGGAGCCGACCAGTCTTTTCCAAAAATGCGCATCACGCGCTCGCGGATGCGGTCGCGCTGCACGCGGAGGGGATGCTCCCCGTTTTTCCAGCCGCGCATGAAGCGCCAGCGGGCCCAGCATTTCACCGCCCGGTCGCGGTACTCCTTAGCCAAATTGCCCGCCGGAATCAGCGACAGCAGATACCCCACGGCCCACCATGGACCAACCAAAGTTCCTACCAGCAGGGTTTGTAGCAGGTAAAAGGTGGGCACCAACAGTAGCCCTGCCGCGTAGCGCACCGAAGCGTAAAAGATGGGATCTTTGAGCAATTTTTCGGGCAGGGTGCTCAGCACCACATAGATAGGCAGGTGATTGATCAGGCCGTAGAGGAAGGCTGGTAGGCTCAGTAGCAAGCCCATCCCTTGTATCAGCAGATCAATGGGGCCGTGCGGCGCTTGGGCCACCACGTGGTCGCGCAGCTTGGCTTCGGTCAGTTTTTGCTGATAAGCAGGCACTTCTTTTTCCAACTCGGCAAAATCCTCATCGCCAGCCGCTGCCGCCGCTTCTAGCTGGGCGATCAGCGCTTTTTCGGACAAAAGTGCCTGATACAGATCTTGATTTTGTCCCAAATGCCGAGCGATGTCGGGGCCCATGATCTGTCTCAGCCCCTCGACCGTGTCGTAGTGATCCGCCTGGATGTGGATGTTTAGCGCCTCCATGGCGGCCTGCAAGTCGTTGCGCAACGCGATGATGCCCCGGTTCTTGTTACCACGGTAGGTTTCCACGTAGTCGTACACGTTCAGCGGCGACCCATAGACCGCCAGCATATCGGTATGGTACTTGTCGTGATGGCGGTAATACAGCCCCATGGGCACCACTTTGAAGGGCACCTCGAAGTGGGTCTCTTCCAAGGTCTGAAAGGCGATACGTGGTAGGCCCTTCTTGAGGGGGCGCACCCGGCGCTCGCGTCCGTGATCGCCCTCAGGGAAGATCACCATCGACTCCTCGTGCCTCAGCCGCTCGGTATAGACCTTGAACATCTCCTCGTTGCGGCGAATGGCATCGCTGCCCCCGTCTCGCTGCCGATAGATGGGCACCATCTTCACGATCTTGAAAAAAGCATTGGTCCATGGGTTGAACACATCCGAGCGGGTAATGAAACTTGTCTGACGGGTTTTGGCCGAAAAAGCCGAGATGATGATGGGGTCCAGAAAGGTATTCTGGTGATTGGAGGCAAAAAACAGCGCCCCCTCATCGGGCACATGCTCGCGATAGCCCACGATCTGAACTCGATCAAAATACAAATACAAGCCCCAACGGGCAAATGATTTGATGTAGGAGTAAGGTCGTTGAAATCGGTCAGGACGCATAGAGGGTACATTCGAAAGGTGAGACGATGCCCGGCCTCAGCACCGTGGAGCTGCGAACCGGAGGGATCAATCGCGGGCGGGCGGGGCAGAGGATAAGGGCTTACCGACCCAAAGGCGCGCGATGGTCAGGCCCGAAACGATGTGCCAAAGCCCCCACATCGCTGCAATCATAGCCATTCCTCCCAACCCATCAAACAGCGGACTGAAAATCAGTACCAGCGCGAGGCCCGAATTTTGGATGCCCGTCTCGATGGAGATAGAGCGCCGCTGCGGATGGGGCAGATTGGCCAGGCGGGCCAGGCCGTAGCCGCTGAGCAGCGCCGTGGCATTGTGAATCATCACCAACAAAATCACGTACTGGGCGTAGCGGAAAAACATCGCAAAATTGCTCCCCAGCGCGGCTACTACGTAGCCACCAAAAATAAAAATCGACATGGTACGCATCGGCCCCGCGATGCGCGAGGTAAAGCGCGGCCAGTGAGCGGCCACCCACATGCCTGCGATCAACGGCAAGATCAGGATCAGCAATATTTTGAAGAAAATCGCAAAGGGATCGATCTCAATCGTCTGAAGCAGCTCCCTGGCCGGGCCGTATTGATTGGCCCAGAAGGCAAAGTTGAGCGGCGTGAATATCACCGCCAGGGAAGTCGAAGCCGCCGAGAGACTCACCGAGAGCGCAATGTCGCCCCGCGCCATCATGGTCATAAAGTTGGAGATATTGCCTCCGGGACACGCGGCCACCAAAAACATGCCCAGCGCCATACTCGGACAAGGCTCGATCAGCCGTACCAGCACCCAAGTCAACAACGGCAACGCTAAAAACTGCGACACCAACCCCACTAGCGGGGCTTTGGGCTGCTGAATCACCCGCTGAAAGTCGGCTACCCGCAAATGTAAAGCCACCCCAAACATGATCAAGCAAAGGGTCGCGTCCAGAATCCACAGACTGGTTTCAGAAAAGTTGAGGGTCACTCCATCGAGTTGTTCGCACATGGGGGGGGTGGGAGTTTTGGGGTTTTGGGGTTTTGAGAGTTTTGGGGTTTTGGGGTTTTGAGAGTTTTGGGGTTTTGAGAGTTTTGGGGTTTTGGGGTTTTGGGTTTTGGGGTTTTGGGTTTTGGGGTTTGGGGTTGAACGCTACTTCAGGGATACCAGAAGCTTTGCACTCAAGACCTCTTCGCTGATCACTCTTCACTCTTCATTGATCACTCTTTATTGTTCACTGTTCATTGTTCACTGATCACTGTTCACTCTTCACTGCTCACTGTTCATTGTTCACTCTTCACTGATCACTGTTCACTGATCATTCTTCATTGTTCACTGATCACTGTTCACTGTTCACTGTTCACTCGACTAAAACGCAGAGTCTTCATCATCCAATCAGGCAGAGGCCGCTCCGGATTGCGCTTGCGCATGTCGAGGTACCAGCCGATTTTTTTGACCAAAGGCATCTTGAGGGTTTCGACGAATTCGATCAGGGTGCCGTCGGGATCTTCGATGTAAGCAAAGAGGCCCGCCGCTTCGCCCATGTCAAATGCTTTGCCCATGGCCATCTCACTATCGACCGTAAAAGGGAACCCTTTTTCCTCACACTCCTGGCGCAAAGCCCCCATGTTCACGATATCAAAGCAGAGGTGAATGAATCCGAGGTCGCCCCAGAGGCGATTTTCGAAGATTTGGCGGGGAGTGCGCCCCTTGACCGACACCAACTCCAGGTAAGAAGGCCCGAACATACGACTGAAGCCGCCCCGGCGTGGCTGACGATGGGTGAGCAGCACCCGCCGCATCTCTCGGCTACCGCCCGGCAAAGAAGCCAGATCGTCGAAGCGAGCCGTTTCATCGTACAGCACCTGATCATAGCCCAGCAGGTCTGAGTACAGGGCACGGGCTTTTTCTACGCTGCTCACCCCGATCACTGCCCCATAAACGCCTCCCGTGGGGTACCCTGCTTGCGTAAACCAGCTATCCGACTCGATCACCTGAAAGAGATTGCCGTAAGGATCTTGCACGAAGAAGTGCTTGGTACCAGCAGGATCTTTTTCCACCTCGCCGAGCAAGGTCGCCCCCTGATCCTTCAGACGCCAGTAAGCCAGCACCGCATCGGGGCATTTGACCTTGCCGATGTAGATGCCCAGGTCGCCTAACTGTGGCGAAAACGCCGGAGGCTGCGGGGTGCGGCTGGTATACTGCCAGATTTCCATGCCAGAACCACCCTGTAGGTTCACTGCCAATACCGCGTGCCGCGACCGGGGCTCCCCGTCGGTGTAGGGCAACATCAGCTCGGCGGTGGCCGCTTCTTCAAAGATCGGGATATCCATCCCAAAATGCTTGCGGTACCAGGCCCAGGCTGCGTGTACGTCGGGAATACCGATACCCAGTTGCTGAATGCCAGTGATCAATTTGCTATTCATGGGGAACAAATCGTAAGTCTGGAAGGTAATCAGAAGCGGCAAGTTAGAACATTTTTACAAAATGGGGCAGTCGATACCCCAAGCCGTCAACTGTCATCCTTACTGCTCAATTGCGACATCTTGTCATTGGCACACTATATGCCCCCAACCCTACATGAAAGGGAAACGCATCCCCAGGTTCTGGAAGAAAAAAGACAAGTCATCTAGCGACCCCATGAACGAGAATATGCACGAAAAAGAACAAGAACACCAACCACATACATCGTCAGAGGAGAAGAGCGCACAAGAGCAACCTACCCCTGAGCAGCAAGCATCGTCAGAGGAGCAAGCCAAAACGCCTGAGGAAGAGACTCCCCAAGCCGAGGTTCAGCTTGAAGCTGAGGAGGCTCAAACTGAGATTGAGGTTGAGGGGGTTCAAACCAAAGCTGAGGCTGCAAAATCTGCCGGGGAAAAGGATGCCCAAGAGCTGGGCACCATGGAAGAAGCGATGGAGGTCATCGCCAAGTTGCAAGTAGAGCTTCGTCAGGCCAGGGAAGAGGCGCAGCAAGCGCAGGCTCATGCCGTGCGGTTGCAGGCAGATTTTCAGAACTACCGCCGCCGTCAGGAAAAGGAGCTCACCAACACGGTGCGCTTTGCCAATGAGGATTTGATCAAGCAATTGCTGCCCATCCTCGACAACTTTGACCGTACCCTCGATGCCATGGAAAAGACTGACAACCTGTCAGCCATCAAAGAGGGCATTGCGATGGTCGATAAGTCCATGAAAAAGCAGCTCAATAAAATGGGCGTGGAGCCCATTCATGCCCGAGGCAAAGAGTTTGACTCAGAGTTGCACGAAGCAATCACGACCGTGTCGGTAGAAGACGAAGCACAAAAAGGCAAAGTACTCGACGTGGTTGAGCGAGGATACAAACTCAAAGATCGCGTACTCCACTACGCCAAGGTGGTGATCGGCGAGTAAGTCCATCGGCACCCATTGATTTATAGAGGCTGATCCAGGGGAAAGCAGCCTCTTTCGTTGCGTTTCAGTCTGCCGCTATGGCAGCATCAGCTTTTAGCCAAACATCTATGCCTACCAAGCGAGACTATTACGAAATACTTGGCATCAACAAGGGGGCCAGCAAAGACGAGATCAAGCGCGCCTACCGCAAGATGGCTATCAAATACCATCCGGATAAGAACCCAGACGACCCAGAGGCTGAGACCAAGTTCAAAGAAGCTGCTGAGGCCTATGAGGTTCTTAGCGACGATCAAAAGCGCTCAGCCTACGACCGCTTTGGCCACGCAGGGTTGGGCAGTTCCGCCGGGGGATTTCAGGGCAGCAGCGTCGATGATATCTTCAGCCAATTCAGCGATATCTTCGGCAGCGACTTTGGCGACTTCTTTGGTAACACAGGCAGAGGCGGCGGTCGCCGCCGTCGCCCACGTGGGCAGCGTGGCTCCGATATTCGCATTCGCCTCAAGCTCACCCTAGAGCAAGTCAACGCCGGCGTAGAGAAGAAAATCAAGCTACCTCGCCAAGTAGTCTGCGAAGCTTGCTCTGGCACCGGGGCTGAAAATGGCACTGCCTTCAACACCTGCCCTACCTGTCAGGGTCAGGGCGAAATTCGTCAGCAAGCCGGAGGGGGCTTTTTTCAGCAGATCGTGGTCTCGACCTGCCCCACCTGCAATGGCGAGGGGCGCATCGTGTCCCGCAGTTGCTCGGTCTGTGAAGGCAAAGGCCGCGTCGAACAGGAAGACGTGGTCGCGGTCAATATCCCCGCTGGCGTACAAGAAGGCATGAACCTCAGCATGCGCGGACGCGGCAACGCAGGGGTGCGCGGCGGTAGCCCGGGCGACCTCATCATTCAGATCGAGGAAGAAAAGCACGAGTACTTCGAGCGCGACAGCGACAATCTCGTGCATGAATTGTTTCTCAGCTTTCCCGACGCAGCGCTCGGCACCCAAGTCGAAGTACCCACCCTCGACAACCCCGTGCGCATCAAGATTGCACCCGGTACTCAAGCCGGCAAGGTGGTACGGCTCAAAGGCAAGGGCCTGCCCAACATCAACGGCTACGGGCGCGGAAACCTCCTGATCCACATCAACGTCTGGACCCCCGAGACCCTCAGCAGCGAAGAGCGCCGTGTGCTCGAAAAGCTACAAAAGTCTCCCAACTTTACCCCCAATCCTTCGCAGGATCAAAAGGGGCTGTTCTCTCGCATCCGGGAGTTTTTCAACTAGTGCCTTCGGAATTAAGTAATTGACCATTCGAAATTCGCATAGAATTCTGACCAGCAGCACTCACCTATATGAACGGT
>CAYVAP010000074.1:0-11923 GCA_964449365.1 uncultured Bacteroidia bacterium | reverse complement strand
GAGTACACAACTTCCTACTGATCCCTGGCACTCATTCCCAAAACCTGCTAGGCTTCCGTCACAATTATGACAGGATTGGCCTATCACGAGCCCCTTACCACCGTAATTTGGCTTCGCTTGAGCTTCATGTGGTTGAAAGAGCGTGAGCGACAAAAGTATCACTAGCAGGAGTGAACCGAGCTGTGCTAACATTAAATGACTAGACTTCATGATCTTAAATATTTGTGGTTGAGAAATTACAATGTTCAATAAAACCGATTGCTAGCTCTATCTAGTACTTCGCATTCGAAATTCGTAATCAGTAATTCGAAATTTAAAGTGCTAATCGTCAGCATTCTATACAAATTTCGAATGGTTAATTGTTTCATTCCGAAGGCACTAGAAAGGCACTAGAACCCTGATCAAAGCAAACAAATACTTTATCATTGCGCTTCCTGCCGCCCGGCATAGCCGAAGGCAGATGGCCCGAGATGGCATACGTATCACCCATCACCATTGCGAAGGGGCAATGCGACTGATGTCCGCATGCAGACCACGAGTTCTCATACAAAAGGCTAAGAGAGGGGGACGTTCATCATGCTGGTTGGTTGTTTTCATTGCTTGAATCAAAACTATTGATTTTTTTTTTTTTTCAAAGCTCCAACCAATCTTTTTACCAAAAAATTTCGGAGTTCGGATGAGGGGGCTGTCTGTCAGGAAGTTGCCTGGCGAGCTTGCCCTGGCTGAGCCGCTCGCGCTGGAAAGTACCGGCGATGACCCGGGCGGTATCCACCCAGTTGGCGGGGGAGGGGGCGGAGGCGGAGGCCACCGATGAGTCGGCAGCGGTAGCAGGTGGTGAACTGCACCTGAGCGTTAAGCAGCAGGCAGCGGTGAGGAATAGCCAAGCCAAGGGACGGATGTGCATTTCAACAAGATCGGAGAAGGTGGGGAAAATGTCAATCTTTGCAGGAAGATTGATGTTCAGCTTATTTGCCCATAGTTGACCTACATTAGCATCGAATCAAGAGGAACGGCACCTCCCTTCAATCTTGCGTTCACTTATTCTCCTTCATTTCTCGTATTCCACGTATCGTAAGGATGATTGGCGTCGTTCGATAATTCGTAGATCACAAGGATTGGGTTTTCAGAGCCGTCAAGCTCTCTACTTACCTCGTAAAGAGCAGGGTAACTCTGCTTCAAGTAGGGCAAGAGAGAAGAATCACGCTGGATCACCGTATGATAATCCGGAACCCCAAAATACATCTCTCCCGGTACGATGGCTGCAATGGAGAGCCCTTCTTGGGTCTGTCCTTTCGGAGGAAACAGGTGAAATAGCAATTGAGGATAGGCAAAACTTTCTTCAGTCAGAAGGGTACTTTCCGCTTTCAACCAGCAAGCTGCCCGATTTTTCATTGGTTGATCATATCGAAAACATAACGCATTTTCCGTCTCGAAAAAGGGAGACTTCAAATACCCTTCCTTGCGACGAATATCCATGATGTGAGGAGAATTTAGCGGAACAGACTTTCGATCAACTCCAAAATCAAACACATACTTTGGATAAAAGACCTCATCCTGAACGCTGTACTCATAGATTGTGTCAGAAAAAGCAGTTTGTGCAATGATTCCCTCATCGGACTTGGCTAGATATCCTGTGTAGCTGTATCCTTTATTACCGCTTTGAAAAGCCAGTCCCCTCGATGTAATCTCCATATTACGATCCAAAATCAACACATTATGATTCTGAGTCACGTCATCCATCATGTTGTTCATATGGATGGCATAATGATCGGCGTCTATCGCGGCAAAATAAAAGCCGTAGGATGGGGTAGATTTCTCATTGATGAGTCTTCCATCCAAGTGAAATCGCACGAGCTCGGTTCGCCCGTACATAAGTAATTCATCTGTGCCGGGCAAGTGGTCTACACCAAAGATGTACAGAAACTCACCTGGTCCCTTCCCGATTGCACCAATATCGTAAAGGTACTTTCCCTCTTCTGAAAACACTTTGATGGCAGCGGACTGATTATGGACCACAATAAACTTATCTTGTATATGCAGCACCTTAGAAACTCCTTGTAGCGCACTTGCAGCATTGGTTTCTAGCGTGATCACATCCCGAATGTTAATCCAGTCTGTCAATCGTTGGTCTCGTTTGGGAGCTGTCATGTCAATGCGCTGCATTTGATCCAGAATAGCAGGGTCATTGGCGGAGTCGAACGTCTGAGAATGCTCCGATTCTTCTACCCCACACCCTATCAGCAACATGAGGAGATAAAACAAGCATGTAGAAAGAATAGAGTTGTAATGTCTCATAGCCATTGTGATTACATTTGGCAAAATGGTAAACCGTACACCATCTCTAAAGGAGACAGTGTACTGATTACACTTTTCGAAAGTAAAAGGCAACCTCAAGAGATTGAGTGCATTCCTTCTGCAAAGGAGGTTTCTCATTTATGGCCCCTTTACTTTCAACTGATGATCATGCCACAAAGACAATGGTAAACTTGTCATTCAGGTGAAATAACAGGACCCGTATCACAGTGAACCACATCACAGTCCGGGCCACCAGAAAAGCAGTTAGTACCTTGCGCACCGCTAGGGCAATCAAAGTGGACAGCATACCCCCTACCTTCCGATGGCTTTGCCTCAACCTTATCCAGAAAGAAAGGAAACCCTACCATACCTACGGAGATAGATAAAATGAGTGTTTTCAGAAAATTTTTCATAATAAAAATTATGTTTAGAGAACAAATGGATTGCAGAGTATATTGGTGAGGCAGATCGCCACACTTACCATACTTGAATCAAAACTATTGATTTTTTTTTCAAAGCTCCAACCAATCTTTTTACCAAAAAATTTCGGAATTCGGATGAGGGGGCTGTCTGTCAGGAAGTTGTCGGGCTAGCCGCGACTTCCTCCTTTCGTCTCTACCGCCAATCGATAGCCATACAGCGTGTAGCTATATGCATCGACGTCGTAAGACCGGGCCAAACTCACCCACAGTAGCCCATCCTTGTACGCCACGGGGGTGAAGTGTAAGTCGGGGGCTGGCTCATCGGCTAGCAGGCGTCCGTTGCGGTCGTAGACTTGGAGGTAATGCGGTTTGTCGAGGAAGTTGACCATAGCCTCATAGTCTTCGACCCCTCTGCGATATGACCTGATGACCTAATCCGATCCAATGGCACAGAGAAAATTGTACTGCGGTGTGGAAAAGATCATTTCCACTGATGGTCGGTCGGTTGTGAGTTTTTAATTACGCTGTCCAGCGGTTTCTTATATGGTCATTTTGTGAACGTATGCAAGTTCGCCATAGAGCCTGAACAATGCTGGCAGGGTTTTATCAGGGTTGCTGGCTCAACCCTGCCAGCGTGATGATCTCAAATAAGAAACTGCTGCCAAGCAGTGGACGGCCCACCCGCCCGTGCATCACGCGGCAGCATCACCCCCAGCGGCACGTACACCAGCACCGCCAGCAGCGAACAGATCAGCCCCCCCATGGTGCCCAGGGCCAGGGCGTACCAAAACGGCTCCTCCTCCCCGATCACAAAGGGAATCATCCCCAGCAAGGTCGAAACGATGGTCAGCAGGATGGGCAGCAGCTTGCTGTGCACCGCCTTGAGGTAGCAGGCCAGCGGCGCGCGACGTGGGTAGCGGCGGCGATAGCGGTTGTAATCGTTGACCAAGTACAGGCCCGCGTTGACGCTGATGCCGCTGAGCAGCAGCAGCGCCGCGTATCCCCCTTGATCAAAATTGGCCCCCAACAGATAGAAGGTGAGAAACACCCCGATGAAGGACACCGGCACCAGGCTCAGCACCGCCAGCGGTTGCCGCAGCGACTCCAGCAAGATGGCGCAGAGCGCAAACATGATCAGCAGCACTGGCAGCAGCAGGCCATATTGCTGCTGCTCTGCCTCAGACCAGCGCCCGTAGCGTCGCCCTCCCTCGGCCCGGTAGCCCAGCGGCAGCCAGGCGTTGGCACGCGCCACGTGGCGGGCCTGCACCCGCTCTCCCAGGGCATACGGCCCCAGAAAGTCATACTCCACCAGCAACTGGTATTCTTGGTTGACCCGCACGATGGACTGACTGCTCGGCTCACGCGTAAGACGACCCACCCTCGCCAGCTTGAGAGGCGGGAGACTGTCGCCTGGGGCTGAGGAGGTAGCCACCGGCAGCGGCTGCTGCATCACCTGCCAGCGTTGGCTGCCCAGGCTATCGGTGGAGATGAGCAGCAGGGGAGCATATTCGCCCGCCAGATAGACCTGCCCCAGCGGGCGCGGGGCCAGGCTGCGGGCCTGCACCTGCTGCCAGGCACTTTGGGGCGTTTGACCCTGCCGCGCCAGGGCCGCCGGGTCCAGGTCCAGCACCAGCTGATCATGCGGACGGTAGTCATAGCGCGGCTCCCCGTTGAGAAACACCGCCTGGATGCGCATCTCGGCCAGCAACTCCGCCTGGAGCCGCGCCCCGTGGCGCAGCAACTGCTGGTAGTCATAGCCCTTGATAGTGATGCGGTTGCTCTTGCTCCCCATGTTGGCCGCATTGCTGAAGCCTTGCCCCACCCCGTACACCGACCAGTCGGCTCCGGCCAGGGCATTGGCCTCGCGGATGGCCTCGCTTTTCAGTTGGTAGGGAAAGCCGCTGCGCACCCCTTCCGGCGTGAAATACACCACGATGCGCGCATCCTGGCTGCTGCGAATGCTGGTCTGAAACTGGTCGATTTCCGCAAATTGCCCCAAAAACTGCTCGATGGGCCGCATGGTCTGGTTCATCTGCTCGATGGTGGTGCCGTAGGGCAACTGCGCCTGAATGTAGAGCGCCGTGCGCTCAGGATCGCGGTAGCGGGCGTTGGGGTAGGTCTCCTGTACGAACAAGCGCAGGCTGCCGCCCAACAGCCGATCCACCCAGGGCTTGATCTCCTCCTGGTAAGTATCCGAGCCGATCACCGCGTTGTAGCGCGGCCAGCCCTCCACTTCCTTGGGCAACAAAAACACCGGCAGCCCAAAGCCTAGCACCCCCAGCGCGATCCACAGCCCGCGCCCAGGGCGCAGCATCCGCAAAAAGCGCCCGTAGCCGCGTAGCCACCATAGCACCCGCCGTCCTCGCCTAAATCGCTCCCTTTGCGCGTTGCTCTGCCCCTTTTTTGTGTTTCTGCCGCTCTGTGTCTCTGCCTGCTGTACCACCGGCCACCACCCCCAGGCCACCGCCAGCGAGGCCAACAAGCTCAGCGCCATCACCTGAGCAAAGTCCAGTAGGCGCAGCCGTAGGTCATCCTCCAGGGCCAGCACCACGCTCAAGGCTCCCAGCGTAGTCAGGGTCGCGGCCAGCAGGGCCAAAAACACCCCACGATCCCCGTGCTGCCGCAGGTGCTCGCTCATCACCAGGCTGTTGTCGATCACCAGGCCAAAGGCCAGGGTCAGACCGGCCAGGGAGTAGAGGTGCAATTCCACCCCCAGCAGGTAGGCCCCCAAGGCGGCCAGCCCCAGGGTCAGCCCCAGGCTAAGGAGCATCTGCCCTAGGTAGCGCCAGGAGCGGCGGTAAAGCCCCACGAAGAGCAGCAGCAGCCCCAGCGCCAGGGCGCTGCGCCACCCGATCTGGGTCAGTTCTGCGCGCAAAAATTCGGTGGCGTCGTAGCTCACCGCCAGGGCGTAGCCCCTCGGCAGTGAGGCCGACAGGCGCACCCCCTCGGCCCGCACCGCTTGGGCCACCTGTAATTGGTTGGCCCCCGGCTCGCTGCGCAGCGAGAGGGTCACGGCGCTCAGCCCGTCGATGCGCTGATAGGCGGGCGGGGGCTGCGGCTCGTAGCGCAGGGTGGCGAGGTCGCCCAGGCGGCGCAGGGTAGAGGCCGAGTCGGTGGGCGCGAACGCAATCGGCCAGTCCCGCAGGGCGGCGGGCGCGAGGCTCCCGTCGAGTTGGGGCGGAATGGCTTGCCAACTTTGGCCAGGGCCGAGGGCCTGCTGCCCTAGGGCCGCTTGTACGGCGCTGCCTAGCGTCTGCGGAGCTAGGCCGACACTGGCCAAGGCTTGCGAGTCGTAGCGCAATTTCCAGGCGTGGGGCTGGTCGCCGTAGGCACGCACGGTGGCCACCCCCGGCAGGCGGGCCAGGCGCGGCAGTAGCTGCTCTGCGGCGTAGCGGTACAGCCGCGTCGGGGTGGCATCGCCGCGCAGGGTGTAGGTCAGCAGGGGGCGCTGCGCATTTTCGTCGGGGTACTGCGGCGCGATGCGCGGATAGCTCATGCCCTGGGGCAGGCTGGCCCGCAGTTGCCGCAAGCGGGCGGCCACTTCGAAGCGGGCCAGGTCTAGGTCGCGGCTGGGGTCAAAGCGCAGCTCGATGCGCCCTTCCCCTACCCGGCTTACGGAGCGAATCCGGCGCAGCCCCGCCAAGGTCGCCATCGCGCCCTCGATCACCGAGGTGGCCTGTTGCTCGATCAATTCTGGGGCAGTCTGCGGCCACTGCCAGGCCAGGGTCAGGCCAGGCAGGGTGCGGCTGGGTTGCAGCCGAAAGGGCAACTGCGGCACCAAGGCCCAGCCTGCGCTGGCCAGCAGGAGAAACAGTAGATGTGTGCGAAAAGCTGGTTTCATGATCGGTGATGATAAGGCATGTGCATGCGAAGCAGAACAGCAGAGGCCTTCCTGTGGATGCTTTTTAGTCTACATCTGCGGAGAACTGCCCCGACGGAACAGTTCTACGCCCCTTAGTAACGCTCAAAAAATAAGTTGGCCTTCTTCGTCTGGAAATGAGAGGTCGAGAGGTCGAGAGGTTGAGAGGTCGAGAGGTCGAGAGATTGAGAGGTAGAGAGGTTGAGAAGTTGATAGATCGAGAGGTTGAGAGGTCGAGACTAAAAGATTGTACGTCCCAAAGTCTCAGGATCTCACTATCTGACTATCTCAGGATCTTACTATCTCACCATCTCACTATCACTCTTTGATCTAGAACGAGCTCTCTAGCTGAATGAGGGAAGTTATTTTTCTCGCGTTACTTAGGAACGCGACCCAAATAACTTCACATGCTTGGTTGATCTTTTCGGCGCATCTTCCGCGACAGTGGGGGCCTCTTACCCCAACTTCGCGTGGAGAAAAAGTCCCGCATAGCTCGCTATGCTCGCTTTTCCTGGCTTGTCTTCACAAAAAATCTCTGCCCAATTATACCTATCTATTTCGTTCGCGTTCCTTAGTCATTCGTCTCGCGGTGCAAAGATTGTCCTGAGCGAAGTCCTGAGACAGTCACGTTGGGGCTATCAAATATTTCATCTGTCAGTACAATCTCGAACATGCAACCTTAAGAATCTAGCACTACCCCTTGCGGTGGCTGCCGCCACCGCGGCCTTGACTGAAGGGATAGGTTTTGCGGGCTTCTTTGGCTAGCTCGAGTTGCTCGCGCAGCCACAGGGCCAGTTGTCGATACTGTCGGGCCAGTTCGAGAGGGAGGGCCTCCGGCAGGGGGATGCGGCCACGCATGCCGTCGTATACTTGCAAGTAGCTGAGCTGATGGGCGGCCCCCAGTTGGGTGAGGAGGTACTTGTGGTTGAGCCAGGGGTGGTGCATGAGCTTGAGCCAGTCGGGGCGGCTGACCTCTTGGCTGGCTTCGAGGCGCTCTGCGATCACGTCGAGGCGGCGGCTGAAGGCCAAGAGGTGCTTGCGCAGGGCTTTGTAGTCTGCCACCGAAAAGCGGTGACGCTGCTGCGTCCGGCTGCGTAGCCGCTGATGCACCGCAGGGCCCTGGCCATCGTAGACGGTTTCGGCCACGCGGTTGAGCACCAGGGCCGGATGGTTGAGGATGTCGATGAGGCTTTGCATAGACACACAAGCAAATGGTGAACAATGAACCGCCCGAAAGGTAGGTAAATTGTTCCATCAAAGCAAGGATTTCATGCCCGCTTAGTCATCTTTGCACATGCAGTACGGCTCAGGCCAGGGGCAGCGCGCTGGGTGGCCGGGGCAAAACCCCAGCGGCACCTTGGCGTCGTGGAGTATCGGCACCTCGTCATCGCGCCAGGCGGCGACCAAGAACGGATAGACCAGGCGCAGGGGCAGCCCCTTAGGCAAGGAAGCCTTGAGGTTGACGCTGGCCCACAGGTCGAGGATGGCTTGAGCCAGGGTCTCTACCTGCTCGGGGGTGAGCTGCTCGGCTGGTGGAAAGGCCTCGGCCTCCAGGCCAAAGAGCTCCGCCATGGCGTAGCGCGGGCCGTAGAAAAAGGCCATGAGGTTTTCCCGATGCGCGGGATAGTCGGGTTCGGGGGCCAAGGCCCGCATGTTGGGCTCGGGCGGAAACTGCCCGTGGCGAGCGAGGAGGTCGGCGAGAAGGCCGTCGAGGTACTGCTGCATGAGTTGGCGAGGTTAGGAGGCTTGGAAGAAGCCGTAGCCGAGGGCGGTTTTGGCGCCTAGGCCGTGGGAGGTGAGGGCATTCAGGAGCCATTGCTTGCCCGCCTCCAGCAGCGTGGTTTCACCGTCTTTTTGCCGAGCTGACCTCGCTGCTGTAGCGATTTCGTCATCGTCATGGGCATCGACGATCACCTTTCCGAAATGCGGGCTTCGGTTGGGGGGCTTTGGGGAAGTTCATGATGAGTACGTTGGGGAATCTTTGCACATGCAAAATGAGATGGGCCAAGGACAAAGCGCTGTTTCGTATTTGCAGCATTCGAGGGTGACGAATCCCTCCCGGACCACGGGCACCGATTCTTCCCGCCAAAGCCGGAGCAGCACCGGATAGGCCAAGGCCGGCGGCAGGCCTTGGGGCAGATCGACCAGGAGGTTGAGGCTGCGCCAGAGCGCGAGGATGCCCTGGGCCAGGCTGGTGGCCTGGGCTTCGGTGAGCTTTTCCGGCGGCGGAAAGGCCTCGGCAGACAAGTCAAACAAGTCGCTCATGGCGTACTGCGGGCCGAAGAGGTAGTTCATGCTGTCCGTCATGAACTCGGGGAAGTTGGGGTCGGGGGCGAGGGCCCGCATGTTGGGCTCGGGCGGAAACTGCCCGTGGCGAGCGAGGAGGTCGGCGAGAAGGCCGTCGAGGTACTGCTGCATGAGTTGGCGAGGTTAGGAGGCTTGGAAGAAGCCGTAGCCGAGGGCGGTTTTGGCGCCTAGGCCGTGGGAGGTGAGGGCGGCGGTAATTGCATCTTTCATGACTTCGCTTTGTTTCTTACCTGCAAAAACCCCTTGATTGATGATCTTATCTTCTCTGAGGCCAAAAAAGAAATCGAAACCCGTATCCTTGACAGTCAGAAAAAATACTGGCACAGGACTGTGGTAATCGGCAGGGGCAACCCCATCCTTGTAGTATGGCCCATAATGCGGATTCATGATGTCAACCTTGAGTTTGGGGAGTGAGGTAGGAAAAGCGTCAAAAAATACCACATCACCCATTTTTTCTTCGAAATTGTATTGGTCAGAGGCTTTGTAAAATGAGGGCAATGAATCTTTGCGACCATTTGTCTTCTCGAAGGAAGTTTTCTTAGGACAGCCGAACAAGTCGCAGAATCCTTGGTCTTTATTAAATGCTTTGGCTTCACTATCTACATCGATACCAAAGTGCTCTTGAATAAGAAAGCTACGCACTACTCCTTTGAGGCTGCTGGCTGGCACATAGGGAAGGCCGTAGAGATGGTGCAGGAGAATGCCTGTTTCATAAGCTGCGGCCTCTCCTAGTCCCAAGGCCATGCGGCTTTCTAGTTTACCGACCTGGGGTTCAAAGACTTCTCCATACAAAGTTGAAGCTTGCTTTCGTAACCTCGATCTTATGGACCCTAGCTCTTCTTCGGTCAAACCAAAGCTAATGGGCCGATCAAGCACCTTTGGGTCATACTTACTTTGAATTGTCTTGCTGTCATACTCATCAGAAAAAACTGCCACCCTAAAAAGCGTTAATGAGAAATTTTCAATTGACTTCTCGTCATTTCCTATGGCATCAAGGGTATCCAGGGGTATTCTTAATTTGGTAGATTCAATATGGTCTTTTAGTTCCTTGCCATCGTAGTTTGTCCCGATACGGTACAAGGTTCCGTCATGATTTTCTTTGAATTTTTCAGGGAAATCAAAGCCACTTCTTTTGGAAAGCTCCTGATGACTTACAATCTTCCAGCTCACTTGTTCAAGGGCATCGTACTGCTCTACTTCCTTGCCTAGTTGAAAAATTTTATCGGGCTTCACATTTTTCCCTTTCCCTTTTACATGGATGAGAAATGGGATACCAAAATTGAATTGATCAACTTTAAAAAGCTTGGGAACCGTAAAGGGCTTTCCATTTCCTATTGGATTGGCCTTAAATTTTCCATCCTCTTCCGAAATAATTGCTAGTAAAGAATCAGGGTGTAATTTCTCCAGTTCTTTACCTTCAATAGCCATCTCAATAATGTATTCTCCCCATATCCCAACTCGGTATTCTCCGTCAGGATCAATCTGACTGAGATCAAATAGTCCAGGATAGATTTTTTTTCCTGATACTAGACCGGAATCGCTTTCGGGCACATTCCCTTCAAAGAAGAAAACAGGCTCATCATATTGTATTTCTTCCATGATTATTTATGTTATTCTTGTTCATTGGAAGATGAATTATCCAGTCCTGAAGCGAAACGGCGCACCCAATTAAAGAAAGTGATCAGCTCAATAGTAGCCGCCCGATACGCTGGGCTTTCAAGGTTAATGACCTTTTCGATCAGTTCGGCCTGTTCGGAAAAGCCTAGAAGTTCCTTGATCGGGCAGTCATTATGAATAAGCCAGTTCTTTGCATGCGCATAGAGGACTTCATAGACATTAGGGGGCTTGCCATCCTCTCCCTTTTTGGCTTTTGATTTAAGAAAGGCTAAAGCCGCACCCAATCCATTCGTTTTGATGAGCATCGGCATCTTCTTGGCCCAGGATTCATACTCGCTAATTTCTCTCCCTTCCTTAGCGCAGGTGAATGCATAGGCGGCCCGCCCCCCTTCCAGTATTCTCAAATTACTCATGGTTTTTGGTTTCAGTGGTGGATAAAAGCGTAGTGCGCAGCAGGCCCTTGCCCAGGGTGGCATTGCCGCCGAGTTGGATGACGGGGTGCAGGCCTTTTTCGAAGAAGGTCATGACCTCTTCAGCCGTTTTTAGCAGGCAGTCCTTCTTTTTGTCCTCCTCCTGAAAAACAGGGGCACTCATTACCAGGCTATACATCAGGCTCTCGGTGGGTAGGTACTCTTCGGTGAAGAGGCCGCCTTTTTGCACCGTGCCGGTTTCATTGTTGATCTTGGTGCGGGTTATGACCTCGGTGGAGAGGTTGACGAAGTCCTTGAAGTCGTCGTCAGAGAGGATGACGATGTCGGTTTTGAGCTTGGCGGTCCAGTAGGAATCGTTGCTGCCGATGCCTTGGGAAACAAGCCATTCGCCCAAGGAGGTTTTCTTTTCTCCTTCGACAACCTCTACCGGGGTATTGGCCTCAGTTTTTTTGAAGGAATACTCCTCCAGGATGACCATTCCGTTGAAAACTGCCTTGCTGTCTTCGAAAGCCAGGCATTGGTTTTCTTGCCAGCTATGGTTCTGATAGTCTCCATCAAACCGGAGGCTTGAAAATCCCTCACACAACTGCATCTCCCGCTGAAAGCGATCCAGCAGGGCCGGACAAGTAATCCAAGCAAATACGCCCTTCATACTTTTGACTGGGAAGAGGAGCAGGCGAGCATCGGTGAAGCCGAGGGCGCCGGCATGGGCTTTGCTATCTGCCTCCTCTGGCCCAAAGGCGAGGGCAAGGGGGCTTCCCGCTTTGGCTTTTTTGCTTGTAGCATCTACATCATGGTTGATGGGATGCTTTTTCCCATTGGGATAGCTATGTTCTTTTACGTTAGACTCAAAGCTCTCGCGCAGCGCGCCCTTCAAGCTGGAGCTTTCGATTTTGGGGTAGGAGGTGTGCCGCTCCCGTTGGATGGGGAGGTCGACCACGCCGAGGTCGCTGCCGCTGCCGGCGTGCAGGGGCGTCTCGCAGAGGAGGAAG
>CAYVAP010000073.1:0-11936 GCA_964449365.1 uncultured Bacteroidia bacterium | reverse complement strand
AAGGCATTCGCCTTTCAAAAGGGGGAAGTTATTTTTCTCGCGTTGCTTAGCCTGCTAAGCTCAACCTTTTTTCCTTGATCTGCACGAAAATCTCTGCGCCCTAAATGGTAAAATTCTTTGTTCCGCAAGCACTAGAGCGAAAGATCCATCGCGCCCTGATCGAAGCCCGCGAGCGCATCGCCCGCAAAAAATGGCGGTGAGCTGATAGAATCGCTGCCTACCAGCAGCGATTTTTCACCTAAGTTCGTCTTGGCTCAAAAATCCCTCTTATGCGCATTCTCTGCCTGCTCGCTCTCCTCTCGCTCTCTTCCTTGTTCGCCCAGACCGAGCGCCAGCGCGAGGTACTCACCCTCAAAAACGGCTGGGTGCTGCGGGGCTCCGTCACCCAAACCCCCGACAGCGTGGGCATCACCCTGGCCGATGATAGCTACCTGGTTTTTCCCCGTGAAGAAATGGTCTCGCTTCGTAGCGAACCCTGGCCCGAGCCATCGACCAGGCCGCCCTTTGCGTATCCCGCTGGACGCGGCTACTACGGGGCCTTTAGCTTTGCCATCCTGACGGGGCAATCGACCTACTACTATACCTCTGCCACCCTCGATCTGCAATGGACCAATGGCTACCGCTTTCGCCCTTGGCTCAATGTGGGGGGCGGGCTGGCTGTGAACTTCTACGATTCGGGCTTTTTGATGCCGATTTTTGCCGAGCTGCGCGGCGACATTCTTCCGCGCCGCTTGACGCCTCATTACTTTGTGCGGACGGGATACAGCCTCCCCCTGTATCGCATCGACCGTTACGAAAACATCGCTGCTGTGCCACAAACCTCAGCATCAGTCGGCTCATACGGGGGCCTGATGGGAGAAGCAGGGGCGGGCCTCAAAGTCTACACCCGAGGCGGCATCGGCTGGCTCTTTTCCCTGAGCTACCGTCATCAGCGTATCCTCGACCGCTACCTCAACTGGAACGGCTTCGTCAACGAGCGCCGCCACTACCTCAACCGCTTGGGCTTTCGGGTGGAGCTGATGTTTTGAGGAGAAAAGCATCCTTGTGTGGAAGGGGCATAGGGGCCATAAAGTTAGAGCACTTATGCCCTTCGTGTTCCCCCTCTCAGTGGTCGCGTCAGCGGCTACCCATTTCGAATCATGGTCCGGGGCTCCGTTTCACCTCGTCCGGGCATCATTCCGAACCTCAAATTTCCTTCCGCAGCACCTCCAGCGGCGGCTGATTCAGTACGCCCCGGCTGTTGAACAGGCCAATGATAACGGTCAGGCTGGTGATGCCGCCAAAGAGGGCCAGCAACGGGACCGCCTCAAGGCTAAAGCTCACCTCGAAGGTAAAAATGGCCAACAGGTAGCTACCGATCAGGGCCAATCCGATCCCGGTCAAGCTCGCCAGGCTGCCCAGCAGCAGGTACTCCAACGCGTTGATGGTGAGAATCTGACGGCGGCTCGCGCCCAGGGTGCGTAGCAACACGCTCTCGCGCATGCGCTGATAGCGACTGATTACCACCGAGCCGACCAGCACCAGCAGGCCGGTGAGGATGCTGAAAAGGGCCATGAAGCGAATCACAAAGCCCACTTTGTCGAGCAGGTCCTCGGCGGTGTTGAGGAAGAGCTTGAGGTCGATGAGCGACACGGTGGGGTGCTGCATGGCCACCGCCCGCTGGAAGGCCGCCGACTCCGCCGCGCTTTTGGCGCGGGTAAAGAGCAGGTAAAATTGCGGCGCCTGATCGAGCGGCCCCTCAGGAAAGAGGACCACGAAGCCACCCTGCAACTGCGTCAGGTCCACCTTGCGGATGCTCTTGACCACGGTGCGCATGCGCACCCCCTGCACATCCCAGATTATTTCGTCGCCGAGTTCGACCTTCCCGTCGTTTTTAGCAAAGTTTTGCGAGACCGAGATGGGAATGGGCGCGCTTTGGCCATCGGCCTCGCTTTGGCCGATCCAATCGCCTTCGACGATCTCTTCGCTGGCCAGCAGCGAATCGCGGAAAGTCACCCGAAACTCCCAATTGAGCACCCAGCGGTCGATGTCGCGGGTGCTGTCGCGCAGCCATTGCTCGCGGGTTTTGCCGCGCATCTCGGCCACCCGCGTGGTAACCACGGGAGTTTGATCCAGGAGGCGGATGTTGTTTGCTTGAGCCAACTCTCGCAGCGGCTCCAGCTCCTGCGCCTGCACGTCAAACAGGATCAGGTTGGGGGTGCGCTCGTCTTGCTGCAAATCTATCTGACTGAGAATGAGGCTTTGCATAAAAGCCAGCGTCGCGATCAACCCAGTGCCCAACCCGATACTCACGATCAGGATGAGGGTCTGGTTGTTGGGGCGATAAAGGTTGGCCAGGGCCTGCCGCCAGAGGAAGCTCCAGCGGGTGGGAAAGTAGCGTCGTACCAGCCACATCACGGCTCGCCCGGTGCCCAGCAGCAGCAGAATGCTCACCACCAGGCCACCTGTAAAGGCCAAAGCTCCGCGCCAATCGCCCACCTGTAAGTAGCTAAAGCCCAGCACGAATAGTCCTATCGCAGTGTACACCACCCAGCTCCAGATGTCCTGAGTTTTGGGAGGACTGTAAGCGGCGCGCAGGGCGGCCAGGGGCGAAATCTTGCGGATGCGCAGCAGCGCCACCAGGGCAAAGAGGATAGCAATCAGAGTTCCCGTGATCACGCCTTGCCCGATGGACATCAGCGAGACGTGGGTGCTGGCCTCCACCGGCAGAAAATCCGCCAGCACCAGGGGTAGCAGCCGTTGCAATTCGGAGCCAAGCAAAGCCCCGGCCACCGCGCCCACGAAGCCCATGATGCCCACCTGAATCAGGTAGATGAGGAAGGCTTGCCGACCGCTGGCCCCCAGGCAGCGCAGCACTGCCACGGTGTCGATTTTTTCGCGCATGTAGACCTGTACCGAGGAGGCCACCCCCACGCAGCCCAGCAGCAGCGCCACGAAGCCCACCAGATTCAGAAAGTCGGTCAAGGCCCCAAAGGCATCACTCAGGCTTTCCTTGCGGGTCTCGACCGTGTCGTAGCGCAGGCGCATTTGGTCCAGCGCCTGCTCTTTGGTTTCGAATAGCTTGTCGATACGCTGCCGCTTTTTCGGCTCAAATTGAAAGTAGACCTGATAGTTGATCCGGCTACCCTCGCGCACCAACCCAGTTTGCTCCAGGTAACGCAGCGGAATAAACACCGGGGTGGACACGGTAGAAGTGAAGCTGTTTTGCCCTGGTACGCTTAGCAATTTGCCCGCGATCTCGAAGGTCACCTGCCCCACGCGAATGGAGTCGCCCACCTCGGCGTTGTATTGCAGCATCAAGTTTTGGTCCACCAGGGCGCGACGCCCCGCATGGAAGCTCTCCGCCGCACTTTGCGGCATGGTTTCCAATTCTCCATAAAAAGGAAAGCCCTGCTCGATGGCGCGGATTTGGGCAAATTTGCTTTGCTCGGCCTTGGGAAAGTAGGCCATGGAGCCGAAGCTGCGCTCCTGCACCTGGGTACCGCCCAGGCTATCGATCAGGGCTTGGGCCGAGTCAGAAAAGGGCAGATTGCTGCGCAGGGCGAGGTCTGCCCCCAGTAGGGTTTGCGCTTCGGCGTTGATGTCCTGCCGCAGGTTGTAGTCAAAAGAGTCGATGGCCACCAACGCGGCCACCCCTAGGATGATGGAGGAGGTGAAGAGCGCCAGGCGGCTGCGACTGCGGCGCGAGTCGCGCCAGGCCATTTTGAGGAGCCAGATCATATTTCAGTTAACAGTGGTCGATGAACAGTAAAGAGGGGAAAGTAAATCCTGCGAGCGGGATTTCGCTTCGCTCAACGGAAGTGATCAGAGTGATCGGGGTGATCTTTGGTGATCGGGGTGATCGGGGTGATCGAGGTGATCTTTGGTGATCGGGGTGATCGAGGTGATCTTTGGTGATCGGGGTGATCGGGGTGATCGAGGTGATCTTTGGTGATCGGGGTGATCAATAGGATACGATCACCTTGATCACTGATCACTGATCACTGATCACCATGATCACTGAAGAACGAGTTTGCCGCCTTTGAGGCTTACCACCCGCTGGGTTTTGTGGGCGAGGTTGAGGTCATGGGTGACGATGACGAGGGTGGTGCCGGCCTCTTGGTTGAGGTCGAAGAGCAGTTGCTCGACGGTATGGGAGGTGCCTTCGTCGAGGTTGCCGGTGGGTTCGTCGGCGAAGAGCAGCCGGGGGGCATTGGAGAAGGCGCGGGCCAGGGCGACGCGCTGCTGCTCGCCGCCGGAGAGCTGGGTGGGATAATGGTCGTGGCGCTGGCCGAGGCCCACGCGTTCGAGCAGGTCGAGGGATTCGGCGCGAGGGTTGCTTTTGCCCTGCAATTCCAGGGGCACCATCACGTTTTCGAGGGCAGTGAGGGTGGGCAGCAGTTGAAAATTCTGAAAGATAAAGCCTACCTCGCGGTTGCGCAGGGCGGCGCGCTCGTCTTCGCTCAGGGGCGTGAGGTCGACCCCGTTGATACACACGCTGCCTGAGGTGGCGCGGTCTAGCCCGGCGCAGAGGCCCAGCAGGGTGGTTTTACCGCTGCCCGAAGGCCCAACGATGGCCGCAGTGCTGCCTGCCTCCACGGCAAAGGATACGTCATCGAGCACAGTGAGGGCGCTATCGCCGCTATGGTAAGTTTTGGTCAAGTGATCGACTTCCAAGATGTAAGACATGAGAGCTTGGTGTTCGGCGGTTAGAGTGGGGGTCCGAGTGGAAAGTGGAAAGTGGAAAGTTCGAAGTGAAAAGTCGCGAGTGAAGTCCCGGATCAGTCCGGGAAACGTGGAAAGTCGCGCACAGCAACCAACTTTTCACTTTTCACATTTAACTTTTAACCTTTAATTCCCCCACTCTTCCCAGACGGATGGGAGCTGAACAAATTGTAGGTTCAAGTACTAGATAAAACGCGCTACCCATAGCGGCGGAGCCGTGACCCCGCTTGTAGCTCATATTGGCTCTCTCGCCTCCATCACCAAAATCGCCGCCAAGTCCTTGACTTAGCAGCAATTGGCTTTTAAAAAAGCGGTCCGGACGGGACTCGGCCTTATTTCCAGATTTTTCCAAAAAATAGCCCCATGTAGCCTCTAAAGGCGTTTTTTGTTTTTTGACTTAGCGTCCATTTCCCCATTTTCTAACTTTACTCGACCTATAACTCGACCCATTTTTTCATTTCGACTCGCCGAAGTTTTTTGTCTAAATATCATTTATGTCTACGGTCAAAGCTGTCATCCGTCGGAGCAAAGCCAACCAGGCTGGACTGATTCCCATCTACCTGCAATACTGCCATTAGGCTCCTGGTCTTCCCGGTAGCGACGCCACCAATACTGAAAGGTGGCCACTTTTAGCCCCTCAGACGCGCAGAAGGCCGCCTGCGTTTGCCCACTCGCGGCGTAGGCCGCCATCAAGGGATACATCTCGGCTGGGCTGCGACGGGGCACAGCCTGGGTTTTGACTTGGTCCATTGCTTAGCTTTTGACCCAAAGGTCGCAGCCATGGCGCTTGCAGGCAAGATGGGGTTCGTGGAACGGATACCCCTCTCCGGCAGACTACTGCGCTATACTCAGAGAATGTAGAAGCGACCTTGAGAACGGGACTTTCAGGAGGCGAGACCACTTCGTTGCAAGAGAAAACGTAATCAATCCGCCCATTTTGATCGCAGTGAAACCAGGAGCACTCTCAATCCATCATTCTTCCAGTATAAAAGCAGAACGCCAGTGATTTGGAGTAAAACTAATCATTGGTATGAATGATGAACTAGTGCTTCGCATTCGAAATTCGTAATCAGGAATTCGTAACCGAACGTGCTGATGGTCAAAATTTTATGCGATTTCCGAATATTGATCCATGTTAATTGTTCACTGTTACTTACATGCATCCAAGCAGCCCAGACACCATGATGATCCGAACTGTCGTATTTCTTTCTTATTTAATCGGTCTGTCGCACTTACTTTCTGCACAGGACACGATTGATCTCGCCACGGTACAGGCGATGGCCCGTATGGAAAGCCCAACCGCAAGGCAAGCTGCACTCAGTGCATACATGGCTGACCAACAGTATACTGCCTTTCAAGCGGGATTCAAGCCTCAGCTTCGACTGAATGGAGATCTACCGGGCTTTTCACGTAGCATCACTGGCATTCTTCAGGATGATGGGGGCACAGTGTTCCGTTCGCAAAACCAGATTTACTCATTCGCTACCTTGGCACTGGTCCAAGCGATTCTCTTTACCGGAGGGCAGCTATCCGTCCTCTCTTCATTGGCTAATTTTACCCGTTTTGGCAATGGAGGAGGAGCAAGTTGGCAAGCCTCCCCCGTGGGTCTCCGCTTAAATCAGCCCTTGTTTCAACTCAATCGGTACCGATGGGATAGACAAGAAGAGATAGCCAAGTTGACGTTGGCAGAGCTAAAAGCCTTGCGCACACGTGAGGCAGCCGTACAAGAAGCCACGGATGTCTACCTCAAGACTTGGCTTGCGTGGGAGCGACAGCAACAGGCCCAAAAGCGCGTCCAACAAAGCGATAGCATCTACCGCATCGCAGAGGCTCGACATAAAATTGGCAAGGTCAGCGAGGAACAGTTGCTGCAAAGTGAGTTGGCCTTGCTGCAAGCGCAGACGACTCTAGAACAGCAGGAAGTTACCTATCGACAGTCTCTCGTTCGACTACTCACCCTATTGGGGCTTCCGCCTGAGGCCACCTGGCGTCGCCTCCGCGCGCCTGATGCACCTGCCTCACTGCGCACGACCCCCGAAGAGGCCGCAGCGCTGGCATGGCAATACTCTGATATGCAGCCTACTCAGCGACTGGAATCTCTGATGGCGGAACGCGAGGTCGCGATGGTTCAGCAAGACAATCGGTTTCAGATTGATCTCGTCGCCTCGGTAGGGTTCAATCAGTCAGGAAACACGCTGAGCGAGGCCTATCAAAATCTAGAGGATCAGCAGGCACTTAGCTTGGGAATCAATCTACCTCTCCTGCAGTGGGGAGCGGGACGAGCCAAGGTAGAGGTAGCTCAATCCACTCTGCAACAGGCTCAAATTGGTCAGCAACAGGCCATGCGGACATACATGGATGAGATCCAGTCGCTGGTCATGCAGATCTCCCTGCTCCAAAGTCAACTCACCCGCTTACAGCAAGCCATGTCTGTTGCGCAGCGACTCTATCGATTCAGCATAGCCCGATTTGAGCTAGGAAAACTAGCCCTGCCAGAGCTCTTACTGGCACAACGTCAGCAATTTCAGGCGGAAGAATCTTACTGGCTTTTGTTACAAAAGTTACAAATAAGTTACGCTCAGCTACGCACACAAACCCTTTATGACTTTGAGCGTAATCAACCGCTTTCGCCACAGTTTGATCGTTGACGGGGACACTCTAGAGATAAGCGACGGGCAAGCTACCTAATCTGAGTCGCCTCCTCCACTTGCACGGGGGTCATGTGGTCAAGGTTGAGATGGCCATCAGTGATGACGGTTTGGTGAGGAGTGAGGCCTTCCCGCACAGTAACAAAATGGCTATTTTCTAGTCCGGGCGTAACATAATGCCAATACGCTGTGTCGTTTTGATACACGAAGACCACCGGGCGTTCCTGTCGCAACACGACTGCTTCTTTGGGAATGATGAGTTGGTCAGCAATGGCCTGACGCAAGATGATCCGCACATTCATGCCAGGTAACAGCTCTTGCCCGGAATGATCAACGCGGGCTACGACCTCTACCATGCCGTTGGACTCTACCCGTGGATTGATCGAAAGGATTGACCCGGTGTATTGCTGCCCTTCTCTAGCAAGCGGTTCAATGATCAAGGAATTGTCTTTTTCGAGCATCCCCAATTCGGTTTCTAAGACAAAGAAAGCCACTTGCATCGGCTGCAGATCTTGCACAAGGCAAAATGGCCGATGGTCCTGGCTATGCTGGTAAGGTTGGGCCTTGAGGTCAGCGATCGTGCCTGAAAACGGAGCGCGTAATTCTGTGAGGTCCAACTGATGTTGTGCAGCCTGCAAGTCGAGTTTTGCTTGCGTGTACCCACTCTGTAGCGCCGCAAGTGTCAGGATCTCTGCGGGAATGTTCGCCGAGTCTACCTGTAAATAGCCTGCGGAGATCAGGGCATCTCGACGGTCCAAATCGGACTGAGCCAGACGAGCTTTAGCTTGGCGCAATTGCTGACGCACTTGGGTATCATCCAGGCGAGCAATCACTTGCCCTTTGCGTACTCGTTGGCCGTTTTTAACAACTACGTCCAAGATGAGTCCATCACGCTCAAAGGCCAGCTCTGCCCGGCGGCTTGCAACCAATTTGCCATTGCTAGGCAGTTCCCGATGAAAGGTGCCGAAGGTTACCTGTGCAGTGTCTACCCAGTTCACGAATTCACTGTACCTCCTGCTGGGTAGTTCCTCTGGAGGTTGCTCGTCTTGGCTTGAGAACGTGCATCCAGCAACGAAAAGGATGAAGATGAAGCAGGAGAAATAGGTATTCATGTTTGGCTATTGCTATGGTAAGATATGGTTGATGGGCTGTTAAGCTCCCCTTTAGGTAAGCCAAGCGGGCAAGTAAAGGAGAATCCCCAACATAGAAAAAAGTAGCCCGCCCATCGTGCCCATGGCCAGCGCATACCAAAATGGCTCTGCTCCTCCCATGAGAAAGGGAATCATTCCCAGCATGGTGGAAAGGATCGTCAACATAATGGGCATCATCTTGCTCTGCACTGCTTTGAGATAACAGGAGAGGTTAGAACGGTGCGGATAACGCCGCCGATAGAGGTTGTAGTCATTAATCAAGTACAGCCCCGCATTGACACTAATGCCACTCAAGAGCAGGAATGACGCATATCCCCCTTGATCAAAATTGACGGAAAAGACGTGAAACGTTAAGAACACCCCGATGAATGAAATGGGAACTAAGCTAATGACAGCCAATGGCTGCCTGAGAGACTCTAGTAAGATGGCACATATCACCAAGATAATCAGTAAAACGGGTAAGAGCATACCGTATTGCAGAGGATCTTCCCGATTCCACCCCCATCCAAATGAGGCACGAGGCTCCGCTCTGTATCCAGGGGGGAGCCATGTATTGGCCTTATCAATCGCCTGACGTGCTACCTTTTCTATTAGGCTTATGGGGCCGATAAAGTCATATTCAACGAATAGTTGATACTCCTGATTTTTGCGTTCGATGGCTTGGTTCGCTGGCTCTTTCATGACTGTAGCCACTTCTCTAAGCCTGATTTGGGTTGGGGAGGCTGCTTCGTCTATCGCGGTGCTTTGGGGGGGCTTTCTCCAGGGATCAAGCTCGCCATTACCTGCCATTTTTCCCCTCGTTCCAGGCTAGAAGGCGTCAAGATAAGAGGTAGGTACTTCCCGTCTATAAAGGCATGGCCGATGTTGTTTGGCGTGAAGCTCTGCTGGGATAGCTGCATCCAGAATGCCTGAGGGGAACTCCCAAACATCGCTAGAGATTGTGCATTGATGCCCAATACGTATTCATCATGTGAACGATAATCGGTTCGAGGCATTCCGTTGAGGTATACTGCATCAACTCGGGGATTTTGCAAAAGCTCAGCCTTCACTCTTTCTCCAAATTGCCTCAGCTCTTCATAGTTATATCCCTTGAGCACGATTTGGCTATTCTTGGCACCCAATCCGGCCACATTGCGGAACATGCGCCCTAACCCCGATACTGACCATTCCGCCCCTGTCAATTGGCTTACTCGGCTGATTAAGCGCCCCTTGAGCTGTTGGGGAAAAGCGCTGTACTCGGCATCTTCATGAAAAAGAATGAGAATCCTGCCTGTACGTTTCCCCCGAATGCTAGTCTGAAACTGGTCGATTTCTTCAAATTGTGCCAAATAATTCTCAATAGGCACCAATGTCTCGTTCACTTGCTCGATAGTGGCCCCGTTGGGGAGGGTAGCCCGGACAGCTAGCACAGTGGGCATCAGGTCTGGGGTGTAGGCATTGACAAAGGTCTTCTGAACAAAGAGTCGAAAACTCCCCCCAAGAGCCTTGTCAAGCCATGGTCTCACACTTTGCTGATAAAATCCTGATCCGACTGTCTCATTGTACCCCTTCCACCCTTCGATGTTTGAGGGCAGTAAAAAAATGGGAATTCCAAAGCCTAAAATTCCTAAGACAATCAGTCTAGCTCGCTTCTTTCTCGCTCTGGTGATCAACCTAGCATAGTTGCTTAGTCCTCTGACGATAAGCCTTCTCCTTGACCAACGAGATCTCCCCTGGTTCGTGGGTCCGACTCTGTCCATCATCGCGGGAATCAACCACCACCCGACCAAAAGTGAAACGGCAAGGCACAATCCCATGACCTTCACAAAGTCTAGCAACTGACGCTGCGTAGATTCATCCAGGACAAATACGACACTTACGGCTCCTAGCGTAGTCAAGGTAGCGGCTAATAAGGCAACGAACACGCGCCTATTGCGATGTTGGCGGATATGCTCACTCATGACCAGGGTGTTGTCAATGACTAACCCAAAAGATAACGTCAGGCCCGCCAAGGAATATAGGTGTAGTTCTACTTGTAGAAAGTATGCCCCTAATGCTGCAATCCCTAATGTGGCGATGAGACCGAGGAAAATTTGCCCTACATACACCCATGAGCGACTGGCGATTCCTACGAATACCAATAGGAGTAAAAGCGCCACCATGCTACGCCAGCCAATCTTGATCAGTTCCTGACGTAAAAAGTCCGTTGCATTGTAATCCATGCGTATGACGTAGCCAGAAGGAAGCGCTACTGTGAGCGCGTCCATCTTCGAGATGACAGCCTTGTTCAGACTCAGTTGGTTCGCGCTAGCCTCACTGTACATCAACAGGTTGACAGCGCTAAGGCCATTGATTCGGAAGTAGGCCGAAGGCCGCTGGGGACGCTGCGCTAGGCTCAGCAGGTCGCCAAGTTTCACCATCGTCAACTCCGAATCAGCACGACTCGCTGAGATCGGCCAGTCAAGAATATCGTTTGCGGTAAAATCTCCTTTTTCCCCATCTAGCGTAGCCTGTAATCGTCGATTAGGTGAGAGGTCAGCCCGAAAAAAGGGTTCTTGAACGATCCGAGCTAGCTCACTAGGGGATAGATTAAAGGCTTGTAGTTGGTCTGGATGATACGTGAGCTCCCATAACGTCGGCTGATTACCATACACCTCAACTCGCGACACCCCATCTATCTGAGCTAATCTTGGTTTCAATCGCTCTTCAGCATACTGGAACAGTACATCTGCCGAGGTAGGTCCACTTAGCGTGTAGGTGATCAATGACTTCTCGGTCTTTTCGCTGGTATGCTGGTGGGATACCTGAGGCCAACTCATTCCTTCAGGCAATCGATTTCGCAACTGCCGAAGTCTTGCAGAGACCTCAAATTGAACCATATTCATATCAAGACCATGATCAAATGTCAATCTGATCTCGCCTTCTTCAGGCAAGGTGGTGGATTGGATCTCCCGAATCTCCTCCATGTTGGCTAGCATCGCTTCTATCACAGAAGTCGCTTGCTGTTCAATCAACTCTGGGCTTGCTTGGGCCCACTGAAAATTAATGGACAGAGTAGGTAACTGCTGACTAGGCTCTAAGCGGAAAGGTAAGCGAGGCACCAATAGCCAGCCCACAGATGTCAACAGGCTGAATATGATATAAATGGAAAATCGGCTACGCATAGGTACTCATAGCGAATTATCATTATTCTACGTAAGACGTAACTACCTAGTGCTTCGCATTCGAAATTTTGTGCTGAGCGAAGCCGAAGCATCTAATCAGCAATTCGTAATTTAAAGTGCTGCTGATCAGAATTTTATGCGAATTTCGGATGACTAATTACTTAATTCCGAAGGCAGTAGGTAGTTACATTTCGGCAGGGGTTGCTCCCCCCAACTTATCCCTCTAGTTTACTCAACCCAAACACAAAATCGCCGCCAAGTCCTTGACTTAGCGGCAATTGGCTTTTAAA